>JAUVPB010000068.1 GCA_030598925.1 Actinomycetes bacterium | reverse complement strand
TAGCGGCGGGAGGACTCGAACCTCCGACACACGGATTATGATTCCGCTGCTCTGACCAGCTGAGCTACGCCGCCTCTCCGAAGCCCAGTCTAACAGGCGATATCAGAGCGATCGCAAGCCCAGGAGCGGCGCGAAGCCGGACCCGTGCAGCAGAAGCTTACGGTAGCACGCACGCCACAAGCGGGTCCGCAGAATCTCGCCGGGCGAACCTGAGTCCTACCCGTGATCGAGGTACTTGAGCACGGCAAGAACGCGCCGGTGGTCGGCACGCGCCGGAGGAAGCCCGAGCTTGCTGAAGATGCTCGTCACGTCCCAGTGGAACAAGCGGGCAGATGCCGACGAGCTTCTCCTCAAGGTTCGCTCGTACAGTCCCAGCGTCGCCATCGTCGATATCCGCGGGAGGCCCGAGAGGTCGCTCTTCGAGACGAACCCAACACGGGACTGCGTTCGACCAACTGCCCGAAGTCAGATGCATCGTGGCTCGACACGAGCACGATGCGAGGCTCCCCGAGCAGCTCAGACAGCTCCGTGGCGAGCGCTAAGCCGTCAGTGTCCGGAAGATGAACGTCGACCACAAATACGTCCGGGCTCAGCACGGCAAGAGCAACGGCCGACGCGCCGTCATGGGCTTCGCCTACGACGTCGTAGCCTTCGGCCTCGAGGGGCCGCTTCGCAGACAGCCGGAAGCCCTCATGGTCATCGACGATCACTACGGTCGGCCTGGGTACACCCATGGTGACGCCCCGACCCCGCACGCGGTCTACGGCTAGCCACACCATTGTGGTGGACCACCTCGAGCCGGCGGACTAGAGCGCCCCGGCCGCCGCGGCCCGGTTTACGGCGCTCGTGACTGCCTGCAGAGACGCGCTGACGATGTTGGGATCAATGCCGCTTCCCCACAACACGCGCTCGCCGGCCGCCACTTCGATGAAGGACGCAGCCTTCGCACCTGCGCCCTCGCTGAGCGCATGCTCGTGGTAGTCGGTCACGCGGACGTCGTATGCGCAGGACTCGGCAAGCGCGTTCACGTAAGCCGAGATCGGTCCGTTGCCACGCCCGGCAACGATCTGCTGCTTCCCGCTCACGTTCAACGTTGCCTCGATTGCGGAGCCTTCGCCGTTCGACGTATCGGTGGCGCTAAACCCGATCAGTTCGATCGGGCTCGTGGGGCTCAGGTACTCCGCCTCGAACGTTTGCCAGATCAGCTCAGGTGTGATCTCACCCCCCTGCGCGTCGGCGATCTCCTGGATCACGCGAGAAAACTCCATCTGCATTCGCCTTGGTAGGTCAAGGCCCCACTGATTCTTGAGCACGTACGCGACCCCGCCTTTGCCTGATTGGCTGTTCACGCGAACAACGGCCTCGTACGTGCGCCCCACGTCCTTCGGGTCGATCGGCAGATATGGCACCTCCCAGAACGGCTCGTCTGACGTCTCGAGCGCATCGAAACCCTTCTTGATCGCGTCCTGGTGCGAGCCCGAGAACGCGGTGTACACGAGCTCGCCTACGTAGGGGTGCCGTGGGTGAACCGGCAACTGATTGCAGTACTCGACCACGCGGCGCACCTCGTCGATCTCCGAGAAGTCGAGGCCGGAGTCAACACCCTGGTTGACCAGGTTCATCGCCAGAGTGACGATGCAGACGTTCCCCGTGCGTTCGCCGTTCCCGAACAGCGTTCCCTCGACCCGATCGGCGCCGGCCATTAGCGCAAGCTCTGTTGCGGCTACCGCCGTGCCGCGATCGTTATGCGGATGCACGCTCAACACGATTGCGTCTCGGTGAGCCACGTTCCGATGGAACCACTCGATGCGGTCCGCATAAAGGTTCGGCGTGGACATCTCGACGGTCGCCGGGAGGTTGATGATCACCTGACGGTCCGACCGCGCCTGCCAGATGTCGACGACCTGTTCGCATACCTCGAGCGAGTACTCGATCTCGGTACCAGTCCAGCTCTCCGGCGAGTACTGGAAGTGGATGTCGGTTTCCGGCATGCCGCGGGCAAGGTCGCGACAGACGATCGCGCCATGCGCGGCGATCTCAGCAACACCCGCGCGATCGGACCGGAACACAACCCGTCGCTGAAGTTCGGAGGTTGAGTTGTAGAGGTGGACGATGGCTCGCCGGGCGCCGCGCACACTCTCGAACGTGCGCTGTAGCAGCTCCTCCCGCGCCTGAGACAGCACCAGGATCGTGACGTCTTCGGGGATCAGGTCACCCTCGACGAGCGTGCGCGTGAAGTCGTAGTCCGTTTGTGACGCCGCGGGAAAGCCGACCTCGATCTCCTTGACACCAATGTCGACGAGCAGCTCGAACATGCGCCGCTTCCTCGTCGTGTCCATCGGATCGATCAGCGCCTGGTTACCGTCGCGTAAATCGACCGAGCACCAGGCCGGCGCGCGTTCGATCGTGCGATCGGGCCACGTACGCTCGGGCAGGTCGAGGCCGCCGAACTCCCATTGACCGTAGGGGCGATAGCGGTGGAAGGGCATCGACGCCATGGGACAAGCGTACCCAAGCGCGGGGCCCGCTCACAGCGGTGTCTGTCCTCTCCGTCGGACCGGCCGATTGCTGCTCGCACGCTGTTGCGTCCGAGGCCCGATCTGCGACAAGCTGCCCGGGTGGCCACGTCGCTCGCAGTCGCTCTAGCCGTCGGCTGCGGCATCGCTGCGCTCGCGTGGCTCGGGGTCTTGCTCGACCCGATTCGCGCATGGCGGCTCCGACCCGTCGCGGAGGAGGAGAGGCCGCCGCCGGACCCGGCTTCATGGCCAAGCGTGCGCGTAATCATTCCCGCACACAACGAGGCCGCGATCCTTGGGGAAACGCTCTCGGCCACGCTCGCTCAGGACTACCAGGGCGACTGGAGCATCGTGCTCGTCGATGAGCGATCGACCGACCACACGTACGATGTAGCACGCCAGGAGAGCGATGACCCCTCGGCGGGCAAACGACTCACGGTAGTCTCGGGTGCGCCATTGCCGCCCGGCTGGATCGGCAAGGTCTGGGGCCTCGAACAGGGGCTCGAAGCGTTCGACCGAGCCGAGGTCGACTACTTCCTGCTGACGGACGCCGACATCCTGCACGGGCGAGCATCGCTTTCCGCTCTTGTCGCCGAAAGCGAGCACCAGCAACTCGCACTGAATAGCCGAATGGCGCGGCTGCATTGTGCGAGCTCTGCCGAAAAGGCGCTGATTCCGGCCTTCGTCTTCTTCTTCAATCTTCTGTACCCAATGCGTCGCGTCAACGATCCGGACGCGTCGATCGCTGCGGCGGCGGGAGGCTGCGTCCTGGTGCGCGCCGAGGCGTTGCGAGCGATCGGCGGGTTCGAGCGCATTCGCGGTGAGGTCATCGACGACGTCAACCTCGCGCGGGAGATCAAGGCAACGGGGGGCCGACTACGGCTCGCCCTCTCTCGGCGCGAAGTACGGTCGGTGCGCCGGTACGAATCGATCTGGCCCATCTGGAGGATGGTTCGCCGAACCGCGTTCGACGAGCTCGGGTACTCGTGGCTGAAGCTCGCCGGCACCACGCTCGGCATGCTCATACTCTTCCCGCTCCCGGCGGCGGCGCTCGCCCTCAGTGCGAGTCTCGGCGGCGCCCGGGCCGCCGGCCTTGCGACCGTGTCGATCGCGCAACTCAGTCTCGTGGGCTCGCTCTCACTCGCAGCCCTGTTGATGATGCGAGTCTCGTACGGTCCGGCGGTCCGGCTCTTCGGGCTCGGGCGGGCCTGGTCGTGGACGCTGCCGTTCGCGGGGGCCGTGTACGGCCTTGTCACACTCGACTCGGCCCGTCGGCACCTCGCCGGGCGGTCCGGCCACTGGTGATGCGGGCCGGAGAGCGTGCTCCCGCGCTGCCGCTACTCGATCAGCGTGAGGAGCTTGAACATCGGCAGGTACATCGAGATGATGATGATGCCTACCATTAGACCGACACCGATCATCATCACAGGCTCGATGATCGATGTCAGCGAATTGATTGACGTGTCGACCTCGTCCTCGTAGAAGTCGGCGACCTTGCCGAGCATCTTCTCGAGCTCACCGGTCTCCTCGCCGACCCGAACCATATGGCTGATCATCGGTGGAAAGACGTCGGCCTCCTCGAGCGGAACGGCGATCGGGATGCCCTGCTGAACCTTCTCGCGCACATCCATGACGGCGTCCTCGATCAGGCTGTTGCCAGATGTGGCTCCCGTGATCTCGAGTGCCTTGATGATGTCGACGCCCGATCCGATCAGGCTTGCGAGCGTGCGGCTGAAGCGCGCCATGCCGACCTTCAGGACGACCTGGCCGATGCCCATCGGCAGCCCGATGCGGAACCGGTCCCAGTGCCGCCGGCCATCCTCGGTTCGCTTGTAACGAACGAGCCCGTAGATCACCGCGCCGAACAGCGGGAAGATGATGTAGAAGTAGGCCTTGAGTGCGTCGGAAGCCGCGACCACGAGCTTTGTGAGCGTCGGGAGATCGCCACCGAGCTCCTCAAAGAGATCGACGAAGATCGGCACGAGGAACATCAACATGCCGGCGAGCACGAGCGTTGCGAACGCGAGCACGGCTGTCGGGTAGATCATCGCGCCCTTGACCTTGCGCTTGATCGACGTTTCCTTCTCGATCTGGAACGCTACGCGATCGAGGACGATGTCCAGAATGCCGGCAGCCTCGCCGGCTTCCACCATCGAGACGTACAGGCGTGAGAAGACGCGCGAGTGCCGTTTCATCGCTTCGGACAGCAGCAGGCCGCCCTCGACGTCCGACCGCAGCTCACCAATGACGAGACTGAGGTTGTCGTCCTCCGTCTGCTCCTCGAGGATGGCGAGCGCGGTCACGACATTCAAGCCGGCCTCGATCATCGTCGCGAACTGCCGTGAGAAGATCTGAAGTGACTTCGGCTTGACCTTCTTGACGCCGGTCTCGGTCGCCTGCTCTACCTCCGACTGCGGGGCCAGCTGAACTGGCAGTAGGCCGCGGCTGCGCAGCTGCTCTCGCGCCGCGGCTAGGTCACCCGCAGAGAGCTCACCTGAAGTCTCGATGCCGGACGCGTTCACGGCGGTGTAGGAGAAGCCTGCCACGTGAAAGGCATCGGCATCAACATTTTCGATCTTTATCACCCTTTCGGAGCTTGCCCAGCCAGCACATGTCGAGCACCATCGAGTCATGACTGCGCTTTGGCGATCTCTACGCGCGCGCGGGCGCCGACAGGACGGCTTCGGCATGGTCGAGCTGTTGATCGCGATGAGCGTGATGGCGATCGGGTTGCTCGCCCTCTTCGCGATGTTCGAGTCGAGCATTCTGTCGATCACGCGGGCGAGCACAACCTCCACCGCTGCCGCTCTCGCTGACGCGGAGATGGAGAACTACCGTGCGATCAAGCACGAGGTGATCGGACTCGACGAAGCTGACATCGCCGTGACCGACGCGACGTACACAAGCGATCCCGCGCATGAGTCCAGCGCGGCCAACCGCGAGCACGTCTTGACCTGCACTTCGAATCCGCCGCCCTGCACGAACTCAATGCCGACACAGACGAAGACCGGCGCGGATGGCAAGCAGTATCGAGTCGATACCTACATCGTGAACCAGCAGGTCAACGGCGGTGCTGGCCGCGACGTCAAGCTCGTCACGATCGTGGTCCGCGAGAGCGCAGATCCGTCGCAGATCTGGGCTCGAGTCGCATCGTCGTTCGACGAGTCCACGGGCCTCTAGGCCCCCACGGAACGTCGTCGCGCTCTCGACAGAGCGTCGGTACAGGAGTCTGACGATACTCATCGTGCGTCTCATGCGGGACTCGTTTACTACCGGGTCACGTGGCGGTTGCGCCGTAGCCTTGACCTAGCCCGTTACGTGACGGTTGCGCCGGCAGCGTCGACGTAGATCGTTGCACGGACAGGGCAGCTAGCCACGACGATTCGATTCGCCACCTCATTCGGACGGGGCGTTACCGCAGTTCCGGCGTCGCCGTTCGGGCTCGGAGCTCGGCAGGTGGCGTGTGTGATGGAGCCGCAGTGTGTGCGGAGAAGTGCCCGCGGCCGTGGCTCAAGCTGCCGAGCGACGTCACAGACGTCGCGGCCGTTGGGGCGTGACCATTCCGCCAGGGCCGCTGGGCCGCGGCCACACTCAGATCGCGAACTAGACGGTGAGGCTCAGGCGCCAGGCTCGGCCGGGGGAGCGGGAGCAGTCTCGATCGCACCGGCATCACCGGCGATCGAGACGAGTCGAAACGTGTAGCGGAACCCATCCGGTTGGCTGATGAGCGTGATCGACTTACCGGCCTCGAGATCAAGTGAGTCGATCCCGCTGGAGAAGGAGCCCTCGGCCAGCCCGAATTCGATCGACTCTGAGCCCTTGATCGCAATGAGTTCGAAGGCCGGATCGTCTGCAGGGAAGCTGGCGGCGACGGCTACGACCTCTTGCTCACCGTTGATCTCGAGAATCGCCAGCGCGGTGATCACGCCTGGCTCGCCGCCCTCGGATCCTGGTTCGCCGCTGTCCGGCTCTGCCGCGGGCTCGCTCTCCGGCTCGCTCTCCTGCTCCGGCTCGACTTGCTGGACGAACGGATCGTCGCCGACGAACGTGCTAAACGAAATGAGCTCCGTCACGTCGACGGGAGGGAGCGGATCGCTATCCGGAACCTCGGAAAGACGTGTTGAGCTGGACGTTCCCAAGGCGGCCGGCTCGACGACGACGGGGCTTGAGCCGGCATCGGCGGGTGGAGTTCCGGCGGGCTGAGGCTCGCCAGATGGCTCAGGGGCGTTGCCTGCCTCGTCGGGCGCCGTGCTGGTGGCTCCCGCGGTGTCGGTAAGAGTCGTCTCGGTAGAGGCCGCCTCTTCCTCGCCACCGCCGAGCAGGCGCGGTACCTGAATCGCAACGGCGATCAGCATGACCGGGGCAAGGATGAGCAGAATCTTCTTCTGCTTCGCCGCCTTCTGAGCATCACGCTGCTCCTTCGCCGATAGCTTCTTGCCCCTCTTCGGCGCCATCTAGGATGCCTCGCTCTCGTCGCCCGACTCGGGTAGCTGCGGGACATCGTCGGTGCTTCCCTCGTCGCTGCTCCCCTCGTCGCTTTGGAACGTCTCTGTTGGCTCTTCAGTGCTTGCGCCGGCCGGCAACTCCGCAGGCAGACCGAGTAGGTCTTCCTCGTTCAGCGCGCCGTAGCGATACGCCGAGAGCGTCAGAAGCGCTTCGACGTCCGGGAACCCTGCTGAACTCTCGTGGATGTCGAACTGGTCGAGTGTGAACAGACGGCCCGTGGACTGAAGTTTTCCTTCCCGGACACGCACGAGGCTCCGGAGCTCGAACAGCAACTCGTTTAGATCGAAGTAGCTACCGGCGAACGTCAGCTGAATCGGCTGACGCACGAAGTCGCCACCATCCACCGGCTCGAGTGGCTGAATCGAGAGGAATTCAACTCCTGCGCCGGCCGCGATCGCGTCGAGTTCGACGAGAATGCCGGCGACCTCGGGATCTTCCGGCATTGCTTTCGCGAGTCGAACGAGATCGGCAACGCGGACGATGCTTTCCTCGCCCTCAGCGGCGGCTTCGGCGGCCTCACGCTCCCGATTGCGCTCGTTCTGGACCTCGGTCTCGAGCTGCACGATCTGAGTCTCGAGCTCTTGCGCCTCGGCCTGCTTTGGCTTTACGAGAGCGACATAACCGGCGATCGCGACAATCAGGACGGCGACGGCTGCGACGGCTGCTGGCGGGATCTGCTTCTTCACGGGGTGACTCCGATCGGGGTCGCCGCTGGGTCGAGTTGGACGGACTCCTCGAGCGTCGCCGTGATCGAGAACTCGACGACCTCTTCGCCGCTCAGTTCCGTAACGGTCGCAGCCAGCAGCTGCACGTTGGCGAGCTCAGGAACGGTGTCCATGCGCGACAACATCTGGGCGACGCCCTCGCGACTCAGCGCGTAGCCGGTCAGAGTCAGGGTGCTCGCAAACTCCGCTGCTGCCTCGACCGGAACGGCAACGTCAGCTGTGGTCGAGGTCCCGCTCAGCCCACGCAACCAGGTGTCCGGAGGCATCACAACAGTGACCTGGCGCAGGATCCGATCCCACACGGTGCGCGTACCGAGCGCGTTCGAAAGCGCGGTAGCGCGAGCCAACTCCTCGCCAAGCAGCGGATCAGTCTGGAGGCCGGCCCCCGCTGCTGCCGCGAGGGCGGCCTGCTCGAGCTCGGCTTGCTGTTGCTCAAGCACGACGACCTGATCCTGGGCTTCTGTCACACGGCTCGACGCGCTCATGAAGACAACGACGAGGCCGGCGATCACCACGACGGCCGCGGCGGCGACTGCGAGCTCCGCGCGACCGAACTTCCGCGTCTTCTGTGCGACGAGGTCCGGTGGCAAGAGGTTGACTGCCCGGGTAAGCGGCACCGCGATCGGTGTCGTCGCGGGACCTCCGCGAGGGCCACGCTTCTTGCCCAGCGAGCTGCGCCCGAGCTTCAGATCGAGCTTTGGCAGCCCTCGAGGCTTGGTCTTGGTTGCTTCCTTCTCGAGGGCTGGGGCGGGTTCGGACTCCTGTCCGGGCGCATCCACGGTGGCGGTTCCGGAGCTCTCAGCCGATGTTCGGAGGAGATCTGCGAGGCTCAGTTCCTTCTTCCAGAAGCTGACCGGTTCCGAACCCTGCTCGGAGAAGGCATCGCCCGGGACAACCGGCGCCTGCTCGCGACGGCGGAAGAGATCGCCGGCGCGTATCTCTCGCTTCCAGCGGCTGGCGTCCTCGCCACCCTGCGCGGGAGAGTCGGGCTGCGGAGCCGCTGGTCGCGGCGCGTCAGGCCTCGGGGTGCGTTGGTCGACGGCCTTGCCGCGCGGCCCCTTCGAACCGCTGGACCAGCCCATTTTCTTGAGCAGATCCGACGCGTGCAACTCGCGCTTCCACGCACCCTCCTCTTTCTCACGGTCCCCCGAGACGGTTGTCGAGGCCGGCTGACCCGGCTCTCCCGAGACCTCGGCGTGAGCCGGTGGCGGAGTTGGAGCCGTGGGAGTTTCGGTGGGCGGCACGGCCGACGTCGGGACGGCTGCAGACTGAGGAGCGCTCGACCCTGCAGGCGACGCGTCGGGGCGAGTGGGCTCAACCTGGCCGGGCTCAGCCTGGGTGGGTTGGACCTGCGTGGGCTCGACGGGCGGCTGTCCAGGAACGGGCGCCCTTGGCGTCGCGGGGCCTGCGGGAGAGCGGGCCGGATCGGGAGCATCCGTGGACTGTCCGGGATGACTCTGCGACGTCTGACCCGGTTCTGATCGCTGCGGCTGGGGAGCCGGCGGCGGGGGGGTCGGTGCCGGTCCGGTCGGCGCTGCGGGTGGTCCGGCGACCGGTTGGGGAACCGGCGTCGAGACCGTACCGTCGGTCGGCTGCTGCCGTGCTGACTCGCTCGTCGCGTCGGGCGCCGGTGAGGACGGCGGCGCGCCGGCGTCGGCGCCTTCGGCGCTTCCGTCGGTAGCGTCAGCGCTTCCCTTCGGCTTGCGCTTGAAGAGATCTGAGACGCGGATTTCCTTTTTCCAGTCGGGCATTATCGACCCAACCCGAGTCCGATAGCGACGGCCAGCGCAGGATCGTGCGCAACGTCCGCTCCGGTCTTCACGCCGCTGAGATTGGCGAACGGATCACCGACTCGAACGGCCACACCGACCATGCGTTCGAGAGCGCCGGCGAAGCCGACAAGTCGGGCAGTGCCACCGGCGATCAGGATTTCGCCGATCCCGAGCGAGTTCGTTTGACTCTGGTAGAACTGGAGCGAGGCGACGAGCTCTCGCGCGAACGCCTCTACGCTCTCGTTGAGCGCCTCTCGCGCGCGTCCGACCTGGTCAGGATCAAGATCGCCAACATCAGCAGGACCCTCGAGGCCGACAGCGAGCTTTAGTGCTTCCGCCTCGGCGCCGTCGACGCCGACATGGGCGGCCACGGCATCGCTCATCGTGTGTCCACCCCACTCGAGCACGCGCGTGAACTCGCAGATCAACCCGTTCGAGACGGCGATCGTCGATCGTTCCGCACCGACGGACACGGCCACGACGGCGCTCGCGTCATCGGGGTCAACGGTCGGACCGAGCGGCGCCAGCGCACGCAGCAGTGCGAAGGCTTCGAGATCGACGCCGGCGAGCTGGAGCTCGGCAGCGTTTATGGCCTGCACGAATCCGTCGATCAGATCGCGGTAGGCGACGACGAACTGGACGCGGTAGAGAGGCTTCCCGTCGGCGTCCGCGCTGATCGCCAGCACCTGGTAGTCGAGCACCGCCTCGTCGAGGGGGATGGGCAGTGCCTCCTGCGCGCGAAATCGGATCGCGTTGCCGAGCTGCTCCGGGTCGTCTACGCCGTCGATCTCGACGGTGCGCACACCGATCCGGTTGCTCGCGACCCCGATACGCACCTGCTTCTTTGCAAGCTTTGTGCTGGAGAAGAACGCCTTGAGAGCGGCGCCGAGCGCCTGCGGATCCTGAACTTCGCCTCCGACGACGACACCCGCGTCAAGCGGCGCTGTGGCGGCGCTATGAAGCGTGGCGGAGCCGTTTCGCGAGACGAGAGCAGCGGTCATCTGCGACGCGCCGATCTTGAGACCTACCAGTTCGTTGGCCATTCGCTCTCTCTCCTACTGACTGGCCCGAACGCCGTGAGATTCGGAGGCCTGAGCGACCGCTGTCGCCCCGCGTGTGATCAACTGCTCGAGCTGCTCGGGCCTGCTGGATCGCGAGAGCGCGAGCTCTTTCGAAATCTTGTTGTGACGGACGAGTTCGGCAAGCGCCTGCTCCATCGTCTGCATGCCACGCTTCGTCTGCGTCTGCATCACGGTGTAGATCTGCTCGACCTTGCCCTGACGGATCAGGTTCCTCACGGCGTCGTCGGGCACCAGGATCTCGACAGCCGCGGCGCGTCCGCGCCCGTCCACGGTCGGCAGGAGGGTCTGAGACACGACACCCTGAAGCGCGCTCGCGATCTGAATTCGAATCTGCTGCTGCTGCCCAGGCGGAAACACGTCGATGAGTCGGTCGACGGTCGACGCGGCGTCCTGCGTATGCAGTGTGGCGAAGACCAGATGACCGGTCTCGGCGGCGGTCAACGCTGTCGAGATCGTTTCGAGGTCGCGCATCTCGCCGACGAGAATCACGTCAGGGTCCTGGCGGAGCGCACCCCGTAGCGCGTCCGAGAACGAGACGGCGTCAGGACCGATCTCACGCTGGTTGACGATGCAGCGCTTGTGGTTGTGGAGGAACTCGATCGGATCCTCCACCGTCATGATGTGGTGCGATTTCGTTCGGTTGATCTCGTCGATCAACGCCGACAATGTCGTCGACTTACCCGAACCGGTGGGCCCCGTAACGAGGACGATTCCACGCGGCTTCTCGGCGAGGGAATACAGCGATGCCGGCAAGCCGAGCTCATCGAGCGTCTTGAGCTCCATGGGGATGAGCCGGAACGCTGCCGCGATGCTGTCACGCTGGAAGTACACGTTCATACGGAAGCGAGCGAGCCCAGGAATCGCGTAGGAGAGGTCGACCTGTCGCTTGACCTCCAGGTGCTTCTGCTGCTCTGTCGACAGGATCCGATACACGAGCCTCTGGGTATCGGCTGGAGCAAGTATCTCCAGATCAGCGATCGGGTCGAGCTGACCGTTCACCCGTATGACGGGTGGCGAACCACTCGTTAGGTGGAGATCAGAGGCGTCCTGAGCAACGACGTACTCGAGTAGATCGTCGAGCGTGTAGCTCGGGCCAGCTGATTCTTCTTGCTGTAGTGGTGCGGCGGCTGTGCTCATCGTTGGCTCCTCGGCCATCATCGGCACGTCCGCCTGAGAGCTTGAACGTTGTAGCTACGGGGACGTCACCCGCTTGCACAGCCCGATTCCCCCAAAAGTGGGGTCAGTGATCCCCTCCTCATTTCCGATACAGGGCGAGAGCGAAACACCGACGCCCATGCTCGGACAATAAGGAGGAATCCCAGAAATGATCGATCGGTTTAAGGCGCGTATCGCGCAGAGCGAGAGGGAGGGTGGTTTCACCCTGATTGAGCTTCTCGTTGTCATTATCATCATCGGTATCTTGCTGGCGATCGCGGTGCCGTCGTATCTT
>JAUVPB010000041.1 GCA_030598925.1 Actinomycetes bacterium | reverse complement strand
CGGGCGCTCGGCAGGCGCTCGCCCCGGCAGTGGGAGAGACCCTCACGATCGAAGGAGGCGCACCATGAGGCTCGTGACGTACGAACTAGATGGTCAGCGCGCAGTCGGAGCTCGCGTTGAGGGCGGTGTCGCCGATACGGGCTACGCGAGCATGATCGAGCTCATCGAGGCCGGCGATGCTGGCCTCACCGCGGCGCGGGCTGCGGATCGCATCGTTGAGCCTGACCGGCTGCTGGCGCCCATCCCCCGTCCCGGGAAGATCCTCTGCAGCGGCATCAACTATGCGAGCCACAAAGAAGAGAACCCGGGCGCCGAGTTCAACACCGAGCCCTTCTTCTTCTCGAAGCTGCCCAGCGCAGTGATCGCGCCAGGCGACCCGATCGTCATCCCGAGCCCCGAGATGGACGTCGACTACGAGGTCGAGCTCGCCTTCGTCATCGGTCGACCCGCTCGCCGGGTCAGCGCGGCGGACGCCCTCGACCACGTGTTCGGCTACACGGTCCTGCACGATGTCAGTGCGCGCGACATCCAGTTCAGGCCGGTGCAGGGAGGCCAGATGACGCTTGGGAAGGGAGTCGACACCTTCTGCCCGCTTGGACCCGAAATCGCGACGGCGGACGAGATCGGTGATCCATCGAAGCTTCATGTCGCGGCGTACGTCAACGGCGAGCAACGGCAGTCTGCTCCGACGAGCGACATGCTCTTCAGCATCGAGGAGCAGATCGAGTTCGTGAGCCAGATCATCACGCTCGAGCCCGGAGACGTCGTCTCGACGGGATCGCCCGCCGGAGTCGGCACCTTCATGATCCCGCCTGCCTATCTCAAGCCCGGCGATGAGGTCACGGTGGAGGTCAAGGAGATCGGCGCGTTGACGAATCCGGTCGTGGCCGGCTGGTAAGCCGCGCTGGCCAGTACGAGACCGTTGCAGACGAAGGAGTGACGATGTTCGAAGTAGGGCTCTCATCCGATGTTCCGCGCGACGGCGGGGAGTATCGGTTCGATCTCGGCCTGAGCCTGCTCGAAGAAGCCAAGGGCATCGAGTGGCGATCGCTGTCCAAGAGTGCCGGAACCGAGCTTGCGCCGGACCAGATCGAGGGGTTCGACGGCCTGCTGCTCTGGGGAGCTCGACTGACCGAGCAAACGCTCCAGGGCGTCGACCGGCTTCGTATCGTCGCCCGACTGGGCGTCGGATACGACAACGTCGATATCGACGCCTGTACCGAGCGCGGCATCGCGGTCACGATCACCCCCGACGGCGTTCGGCGACCGATGGCTGCAACGACGGTTCTGTTCGTGCTCGCCCTGTCGCACCGGCTCCTTATCAAGGATCGGATCGCGCGCAGCGGATCGTGGGACGAGCGGTGGGCCGAGGTGGGTCAGGGTCTCACGGGTCGGACGCTCGGGCTGATCGGTGCCGGCAACATCGGAATCGACGCCTTTCGCCTCGCTCGAGCGTTCGAGATGCGCCATATCGCGTACGACCCGTACGTGGCACCCGAGACGGCAGCCGCCGAAGACTTCGAGCTCGTCGAACTCGAGACCGTTCTTCGCGAATCCGACTACGTCGTCGTCCTGTGCCCACTCAATGAGCAGACGCGGGGCTTGGTCGGGGCGGACCAGCTCGCCCTGATGAAGCCGTCGGCGTACCTGATCAACGTCGCTCGTGGCCCGATCGTCGACGAGAAAGCCCTCTACACGGCTCTGAGCGAAGGGCGCATCGCCGGCGCCGGCCTGGACGTGTTCGACCAGGAACCGGTTGATGCCGCGAACCCAATCCTGGCCCTCGACAACGTGATCTGCGCACCGCATGCTCTCGGTCACACCGACGAGATCTTCCTCGGGATCGGCCACAGCGCGTGCCGCAGCGTCCTTGCAATGGCAGCCGGTGAGGTGCCCGACCACATCGTGAATCCGGCCGTGCTGGAACACCCGCGGCTTCTCGACCACCTGAAGGAGCGTCGATGAGAGAGAACAACGTGAAGAAGAGGCTTGCGGCGGGGGAGATCTCGCTGGGAGCCTTCATGTTCGATATGTGCACGCCAGGCAGCGCCCGCATCGCCGCAGCCGCGGGCGCCGAGTTCATCTTCTGGGATCTCGAACACACGGGCTGGGGGATCGAGACGGTCAAGACGCTGATGTCTGCGGCCCGTGGCGTCGACATCGTGGCGGGGATCCGTGTTCCTGCCACGGCATACCACCTGATCGCAGGCCCGCTCGACCTCGGTGTGGAGGCGATCATGATTCCCAACGTGCGTACGCGTGAGCACGCCGAGGAGATCGTCTCCTACGCCAAATACCCACCCGCAGGCAATCGGGGCGTCGGCATTCTGTACACCGATCAGCTCGTCGACGGAGACGTTGGCAAGACGCTCGAGACGATCAATCGCGAGCAGTGGATCGTGGCGCAGATCGAGTCAGTCGAGGGCCTCGAGAACGCGGACGCGATCGCGTCCGTCGACGGTATCGACGTTCTCTGGCTCGGCCACTACGACCTGTCGACGTCCATGGGCATTCCCGGGCAGTTCGAGCACCCCGACTACCTCGCGGGCGTTGCCCGTCTCGCCGAGATCTGCGATGCGAACGACATCGCGCTGGGACAGATGGTCGTTAGCCCCGAGCAGGGTGTGCCACTGCTGGAGCAAGGCTTCCGGACGCTCGCCTACGGCGATATCTGGCTGTTCGAGAACGCGCTGAAGGGTGGGCTCGACGATCTGCGAGCCACGGCATGACGCGGGCGCAGTTCGCGACGCTGCCCGAGACTCCGTCGATCGAGCTCACCCCGGGCGTCATCGGGTACCCGCTGTTTGGTCAGGGCGCGATGCTGAACCTGCTCGACATCGAGCCGGGGGCGGGGGTTCCCCTTCACAGCCATCCGCACGAACAGCTCGGCCTCGTGATCTCGGGCGAGCTGATCCTGACCACGGAGGGCGCCGAGCATCGCCTGGGGCCGATGGATGCCTACCAGCTCGACGGAGACGTCGAGCATGCAGCCCGCGCCGGCGACTCCGGGTGCAGGGTGCTCGACATCTTCCAGCCCGTCCGCGAGGACTTCCGTGAGCAAGCGGCGGCTGGCTAGACACCGGCGGCGACGCGCCGCTCGCGCCGTGTTCGACAGAGGCGAGAGCGGCCGGGGCTGACGCGATGGGCTTTCTCGTCGGCGTCGACATCGGCGGCACCTTCACCGACTGCGCGGTCGTGGGCGACGCCGGCGGCGTGACGGTCGGCAAGGCGCCGACGACACCGGCGGAGCCCGCCGAGGGATTCTTCTCGTCGATCCGAGTTGCTGCCGAGCTGCTCGGGCTCACCGACCGGGAGATGCTCGGAAATACTGACCGTCTCGCGCACGGCACAACAACGGGCACGAACGCGGTCGTGACGAGGAGCGGGGCGCGTGTCGGACTCCTGGCGACAAAGGGACACGCCGACTCAATCAGGATCATGGACAACACCGGGCGGGCGACGGGTGTTCCGCTCGAGGAGCTCCTCCATCCGCCCAGCTCGAGCCTTCCTGCGCCCTTCGTCGAGCGAGGACTCACGCGCGAGGTGACGGAGCGAATCGACTACGCGGGAGACATCGTCGTCGGGCTTCATGAAGGCGAGTTGGTTCAGGCGGCCGCCGATCTCGTGCAGGCGGGCGCCGAGGCTCTCGCCGTCTGCTTTCTCTGGTCGTTCATGAACTCCGAGCACGAGCTGCGGGCGGCCGAGCTGGTCAGTGCGGCGCACCCGGGGGTTCACGTCTCGCTCTCGCACGCGGTCGCGCCCAAGGTTGGCGAGTACCCGCGGATGGCCACGACGATCCTCAACGCCTACCTGGGGCCGATCATGGGTGCGTATACCCGCGAGATCGAGTCGCGCGCGGCGGAGCTCGGCTACCGACACGACGTCCTCGTCATGCACTGCAACGGCGGGCTCGCGCGAGGGGAGCGTGTCCGCGAGACGCCGATCCTGACCCTCCAATCGGGCCCCGTTGCGGGAGTGATTGCCACCGGCGAGTTCGGACGTGCGGTCGGGGCGCCCGACGTCATTACGACCGACATGGGCGGGACCACCTTCGACGTCAGCGTGATCGAGACCGGGCGTCCGCTCGTCCGTGACGAGACGGTGATCGAGCAGCACCGGTTGTTCCTCAACATGGTCGACGTTCAGTCGCTCGGCGCCGGGGGAGGGAGCATCGCCTGGGTGGATGAGGTCACGGGCACGCTGCATGTGGGACCGCAAAGCGCGGCGGCTGATCCCGGGCCTGCGTGCTACGGGCGCGGCGGAACTGAGCCGACCGTGACCGACGCCGACCTCGTTCTGGGCGTCCTCGACCCCGACCGGTTTCTCGGCGGTCGACTGACGCTCGACCGTGCCGCGGCGGAAGCCGCCATCAGGCCGATCGCGGAGGCGCTTGGTCTCACCGTCGACGAGTGCGCCGCCGGGATCGTCAGGGTTGTCGACTCGCGGATGAGCGATCTGATCCGCTCCATGACCGTGCAGCGCGGCCTCGATCCGCGCAATTTCACGCTGTACGCGTACGGCGGCGGAGCTGGAGCGCACGCGGGCCTGTACACGGACGGACTCGGCATTCGCCGGTTTGTCGTGCCACTGCGAGATGCCGCATCCATCTGGTCGGCTGTCGGGCTTGCCACGGCCGACCTCCTAGATATCCACGAGCAGCCGCTCTTCATGCACGATCCGTTCGACCCCGGGACCCTGACCGCGGCCTTCGACGCTCTCGAGCGGCAGGCTCAGGGCGGGCCGGGTGAGACGGGCGTGTCTGCGAAGGACGTGCGCCTCGAGCGCTACGCGCGCTGCAAGTACGGGCTCCAGGTGTACGAGGTGCAAGCGCCCGCGCCCGACGGGCCACTCGACGAGGCCGGGGCACGCGCCGTTGCGGACGCATTCGAGGAGGTCTACGCGCGGCGGTACGGGGAAGGCGCCGGCTACCGGCAGGCGGGGATCATCCTCACGGCCATCGGCGTGCGCGTGCACGGGCCGGTGAGAAAGCCTGCGGCAGCGGGAGCCTCTCTCGCTGCAGAGACCCCGGAAGCAGCGGCTCAGGTTGGCGAGCGCGACGTCTACTGGGCCGAGCTGCGAGCACGGACCCCAACGCCCGTCTGGAACGGTGAGCAACTCGCGCCGGGAAACGTCGTGGGCGGGCCGGCGGTGGTCGAGCTTCCCGACACGACGGTCGTTGTCCGTCCGCACGCGACGTTGGAGATCGACGCCTTCGGGAGCGCAGTCGTCACGGCGGCGGCCGGAGCAGGCGTCACCGACCCGACCGGAGCGAGGGGATGAGCACGAACGAATACCAGCGTCGTTGGAGCTCGCTCATGGAGGGCTACGTGCCACCCGACGAGCTCGCGTTGCCCTCGAGTCTTGCCCTGCACAGCGAGCACGAGGAGGAGATCGACCCGGTCACGTACGAGGTGCTGCGCTCGCGCCTCTGGTCGATCAACGAGGATCATCTCAACACGGTCCGGCGCATCTCTGGCTCGGGCGTAACCGTCTACGTCTGGGATCTCAACACGTCGATCCAGACCGAGCTCGGCGACGGCGTCGTGTTCGGGCCCGGCATCCTGTTCTTCGCCGGCTGCGCCGACCTCGTTGTGAAATGGACGCTCGAGCACCGCTCGGGCAACGTCGGGATCCATGAGGGAGACGTCTTCGTTCAGGACGACCCGTGGGTCGGCACGAACCACCAGATGGACGTCGCCGTCTACGCCCCGATCTTCGTGGATGGCGCCCTCTTCTGCTGGGTGTACAACTGCGTGCACCAGCAGGAGCTCGGAGGAGTCGAGCCCGGCGGGTTCGTGCAGCAGGCGCCCGACACCTTCTGGGAGGCGACCGGGTTCCCGCCGATGAAGCTGGTCGAGGGAGGCACATGGCGCGAGGACCTCGTCGACGCCTGGATCCGCCGCTCGCGACTGCCCGAGCTCTGCCATCTCGAGCTCAAGTCACAGGTCTCGGGGGTGGAGTTCGCGCGTGCCCGGATCAAGGAGGCGATCGACGACTACGGGCCGAAGGTCGTCAAGGGCGTCATGCGGCGGATGATCGACAACACCGAGCGGGCCGTCCGCCGCCGGCTCGCCAGCGTTCCAGACGGGGAATGGCGCGACGTCCGCTACTGCGCCGGCGGCCTGCCGGACGACCGCAGCCTCCACCGGCTCGAGCTGACGATCGCCAAGCGTGACACGACGCTCACGTTCTCGAACTCGGGTACCGACGACACGTACGGCTCGTTCAACATTCCTGTCGGCGTCTGGCGTGGCAGCGTCCTGAATGCGGCGCTCCCATTGCTCGCCCATGATCAATACCTGTGCGGCGCCGGCGTGCTGCGTTGCCTTCGCTTCGAGCCGCGCCTCGGCTCGATTACCGCCGCCCGCCACCCGGCGGCGGTAAGCACCTCACTCGGCACGACCAACGCGATCAGCCAGGCCATGTACCTGATCAGCAAGATGCTTGGGAGCTCGGCGTCCGAGAGGCGCAACATGCTCGCGGCCTCCGCACACCACACGCAGGTGTACACCCAGATGTTCGGGGTCGATCAGGGCGGAAGTCCCTATGGGAACTTCCCGTTCGACGGTATCGGCGGCGGCTCGGGCGCGTTCTCATTCAGAGACGGCATCGACCACGGGGGTAGCATCATCTCGCCGAAGCTCGGCATCGGTAACGCGGAGGAGTGGGAGCGCGTGATCCCGTTCCTCTACCTCTACCGCCGAGAGGTCTTGCCGGGTGGCGGGCATGGCCGCTGGCGCGGCGGCGCCGGCATCGTGACGGGCTGGACGGGTCACAAAACGCGCGAGTCCTACATCTCTTCGGGCGGCCTCCTGCAATCGGTCACGCAGGGGAATGGCCTGTCAGGCGGATATCCCGGAACCGGCGGCACGTTCTGGTCGGCCGCGGGGACGGAGATCGCCGCGAGACTGGTGGCCGGCACCTTGCCCGCGACGCCTGCTGAGCTGCGGCAGCTCGCGCCGGATGGCGGCGCACCGCCACCGAAGAAGTTCGACAACCCGCTCGCGGCTGGCGACCTGTTCGAGGTGATGCCTCCGATGGGGGCCGGTCACGGCGATCCGCTGCTTCGAGAGCCGGGACGTGTCGCCGATGACGTCGCAACCGGGCGTGTCAGCGCTGAGGATGCGGCTCGGATCTACGGCGTGGTGCTGCAGGGGGAGGAGGCGGCCACCTGGGACGAGGACAGCACGGCTGAACGACGCACGGCGATGAGGGAAACGCGCCTCTCGGGAGCGCGCAGCCGCCCGGAGAAGCCGCGGGGGAAGCTGTCGATCTCGAGCGCAGCCGCAACGTTCGCGATCGAGAACGTGCGGCTGACGGTCAACGGCGAGGCGATGCTGCTGTCGTGTGAGTACTGCGACGAGCTCCTCGGCGACGCGAGCACGGGCTACCGCGCCGGTTGCGCACGTGTCGAGACCCCGCTGACCGACATCGACCCGCACATCTTCCTCGATCCACGTTCACAGGTCGACGACGACCTCGTGCTCCGGCACTACGCGTGCCCCGACTGCGGCACGTTCCTGGACGCCGACATCTGCCGACCGGCCGACCCGGTCTACGACGACGTCGTCATCTGGGGCCTGGCCACCGCATGACGGCCACGGCCGCGGAGCTCGCGCGACGATGACCGACACCATGCGTGGATTCGTCGCGATCGTCACGGGCGGGGGGACGGGCATCGGAGCGGCCGCCGTCAGACGCTTTGCCGCGCGGGGCTGCAACGTCGTTCTCGTCGGGCGCCGCCAGGACAAGCTCGACGAGGTGGCGCGAGAGGTCGAGGCGGCCGGAAGCCGGGCGCTGCCGCTTGCCACGGATCTCTCGGACGGCGCCGCTCCCAGCCAGATCGTCGAGGCGAGCCTTGCGGAGTTCGGTCGTCTCGACGTGATCGTGAACAACGCCGCCGCATTCACCCTCAGGCCGTTCGGCGAGTTTGGTCGGAAGAACTTCGACAACAGCGTGGCCGTCAACCTTCGCGCGCCGTTCCTGCTCGTCGAGACGGCTCTGCCTGCGCTGCGAGAGGCGCCGTTCCCCTCGATCATCAACGTCAGCTCGTCCGCGGCCGCGATGCACCGTACGACGCAAGCCCTGTACGGGGCGACGAAGGCGGCGCTCGAGCACCTCACGCGGTCGCTTGCCGTCGAGCTCGGTCCGGCTGGGATCCGTGTCAACTGCATCCAGCCGGGACCCACCGATACCCCGATCCATCAGACGGTCGCGGGCGATCCGGCGGCCCGGCTTGCCGGCCTCGCACCGCTTGTGCCGCTCGGACGCGTGGGACAGCCTGACGAGGTGGGCCGTTGGATCGTCGAGCTCGCCGACCCCGAGGCGAACGCGTGGCTGACCGGGACGGTCATTCCCGTGGACGGCGGTCGCGCCGCGGGATCGCCGCTGGCCTGATGGGCGCCGGCCGTGACCAACCACTCGTCGCTGTCACCGGGGCCGCGGGGGCGATCGGCAGCAAGGTGGTGGAGCAGCTCGTTGCGCGCGATGCGGCCGTGCTTGCCCTTGACGTCGATGCGGGAGCCCTTGGCGCGCTAGAGGCAGATGGCGTCGACATCGAAACGTGCGACACGTCGGATCTCGACTCGCTAGGAGACGCCTGCCGAGCGGCGCAACAGCGGCGGGGTCCGCTTCGCGCCTTCTTTTCCAACGCCGGCGTGCAGGGACCGACCAAGCCGGTGCGCGAGGTGACGGAGCAGGATCTGCTGGAGACCTACCGCGTCAACGTGACCGGGGTGTTCGCCGGCACACGCGTCGCGATTGAATTGATGACCGAACATGGCGGCGGCGGGCGCATTCTCAACATGGCCTCTGGCTCGGGCCTACGGGGCACTGCGGGCCTCAGCGTGTATGTCTCTTCGAAGCATGCGGTCGTCGGCCTCAGCCGGTGCGCGGCGCTCGAGGTGGCGAGCGAGGGGATCGCGGTCAACGCGTTGTGTCCCGGCTGCATCGACACGCCGATGATGCACGCGGTTGCTGAAGGACTCGGCGAGGACGAATCGTCGATCGTCGCGACGATCCCCGCCGGACGCTACGCGGACGTCGATGAGATCGCCGAAACGGCGGCGTGGCTCCTGCTCGATGCGCCGGTGTATCTGACCGGCGCGACCGTTCCGGTCGACGGCGGCTGGGCCGCGGGCTAGCCGGTGCGCCCGAGCTCGACGGTCGCGGGTGTCATACTCGGGCACGTGTCCGCTAGCGTGCCGCTCGTGGAACCGGGTCGCAAACTGATCCTCGTCCTTGGGTTCGACGGGTGAGTACGGCCCCGGAGCGCATCGTTGTCGTGACCGGCGCTAGCCGTGGCCTCGGCATCGAGATGGCTCGGGCGATGGGGAAGGAAGGCGCGCGCGTCGCCATGGTGGCCCGCCAACCCGCGAATCTGGCGGCGGCCGCGCGAGCGCTGGAGGCGGAAGGCATTGCGACGGCGATCCACGTCTGCGACCTCGCCGACCGCGCGGCAACCAACGCGCTCGCGGTCGAGCTCAGCGAGACCTACGGTGCCATCCACGGGCTGGTCAACAACGCAGGCGTGGCCGACCACCTTCTCGCGGCCGACGTGGACGACGAAAGCTGGGACCGCGTGATCGAGATCAATCTCAGCGCGGTCTTCGCCCTCAGCCGCGGGCTGATGGATGCGCTCGAGGCCTCAGGAAACGGCGCGATCGTCAATATCTCCTCCGTGATGGGAGTCGGAACAACGGCAGGTCTGGCTCCGTACTCGGCGTCGAAGGCTGGTCTCCAGCACCTCACGAAGGCTCTCGCGCTGGAGCTGGGACCGCGTGGGATCCGTGTCAATGCCGTAGCGCCTGGCTTCATCCACACCGGGATGTTCGAAGAACATCCACAGGAGCGCCAGGACGCGATCACGGCTGCGCAACCGCTCGGACGGCTCGGGAAGATCGAGGAACTCGCGGCGTCTGTGTCCTTCCTGCTGGGGGACGGTGCGGGCTTCGTGACGGGACACACCCTCATCGTCGATGGTGGCCTCTCCTGTCAGCTTGCGATCCCGCCGCTGCTCGACTGATCCCGGCTCGTGGTCTCGACATGACCCCCTCGGCACAGTCTGGAGCGCCCGCCGGCGACGAGCCCGCTGCGACGCCGCTCGCGGTCGAGCTTGCGAAGGTGCTGGAGGTCGACCTGCGTACGATCAGGCCCGCCGCGGGCACCGGCCCCATCACTGAACTCGACGTGCGTGAGGCTGTCCGGGCGGTCGCCGACTCCGCTCGAGCCCTGGACCCGGTTGAGACGGTCAGCTTGCCGCGGACGTTGACGCAGCCGACCTCGCAGCTGCTGACGCTGAGCACGACCACGGCTGTCGGCGCCGCGCTCACGGCCGTGCAGGACGACAAGGCCATGGAACTCTTTGACGCCGTAGTGCACTCGGCAGCTTCTGTCCTGGGGCGGCACCCGAAGCTCAACGCGCACCTGATCGACCAGGAGCTTCGCCTGTTCGAGGCTGTCAACCTCGGTTTTGCGGTCACGCTCGGCGACGGCCAGGTCTTCCCCGTGATCCGTCAGGCGCAGCAACACGAGTTGGCGGAGCTCTCACGCGAGCGCCGAGCTCTATCCGAGAAGGCGCTCGACGGCGACCTCAAGGCCTGGGAGACGGACGCCGCCACCTTCGCCGTGGCCGACGTCGGGTCGCTTGGCATGGACATCCTCGCGCTTGCGCCGATCCCGCCTCTCGTAGCGATGCTTGCGGTCGGTCGGCTGCTCGAGCGGCCCGCTCTCGGCCACGGCGGCCTCGTTTCTCGCCCGGAGCTATCACTGAGCCTGTCCGTGGACTCGCGGGTCGCGGACGCTCCGACGGCGGCACGGTTTCTGAGCGACATGGGCGCCGTCCTCGAGCGTGACTGTGAACGCAGCGGGCCGAGCGACAGCGCCTGACGGCTACTCACCAGCGAAATCGGCTGCCGGCGCCTCGCGGAGGTACTCGAGGTAGAGATCCTCGTACCGTGGCTCGACGGCTTTGAGCGTGCGCCCGTCGACCTCGAAGCTCCAGTAGCGCTTTGGCAGCAGCTGCCCGGTCACGTCACAGTACTCAACGCCTAGATCGTGCCAGGACACCGTTCGTTCAATCCACGGCATCGGTAAGCTCCTGCCGTCGCACGTCTGTCGCTCCGGCGTCGACCATCCCGTTCTCGTCGAGCACGACGCCGTACACATCGCGTGCGCTCTCGAGCGAGACGAACCGGTTGCGGACATCGTCCGCCACCTTCTCCGGGTCGCGCTCGAGGGGCGATCCGTAGCCGCCGCCCGAGGGTGAGTGGAGCATTACGAGGTCGCCGCGCCGCAGGATGACGTTCGAGAACTTCGTGTCGCTGACGGTGCCGAACGCCTTCGAGAACGGCAGGAACTCGTCGGAGCCGACCTGCTTGACAAGGTACGCGAGCCTGTCGCCGTCGAGTCCGCCTTGGACGCCCCAGGGAGAGATCTTCGAGCGATCACAAAGCGCGCTTACCGTGATCTCGTCGGCTTCGACCTCGAGGATGCGGGTGATCCCGAGGCCTCCACGTGTCCGTCCGGCGCCGCCCGCGTCGTCGTTGAGCCGGTACTCGTGCACGGTCCACGGGTAGCGCGACTCGAACACCTCGACAGGTGTGTTGCGGCAATTGCCGTGTGGGACGATCTGTGCGTTGTTTCCGTCGGTCTCCGCGCGGCCGCCCCAGCCCATGCCTTCGAAGTGATAATTCGTGTAGTACTGGCCGGTCTGAGGGTGGACACCGCCGAAGAGGAAGTTGCCCGACGTGCCACCCGAGGCCGCCGAGGTGCGCTCCGGCGCAACCTGACTCAGGATCTTCCCCTGAATGAGCTCGACAATCCGCGGCTGCAGCTCGGTCTGTCCACCCACACACGCACCGGGATGGCGAACGTTGACGACGGTTCCGGGCCGCGCGACGATGTCTATCGGGCGGATGGCACCCGAGTTGAACGGCGCGCCGCTCCCGATCACTTGGAAGATGCCCGTGTACGTCGCCGACGCAGTAACGGGGTACGGCGCGTTGATGGCGCCGCGCGCCTGTGGATCGGTTCTGCTCCAGTCCACGAGCAGGTGATCCCCGTCGATGGTCAGGTCGGCGCGCAATGTGTACTGGCGCTGCTCGAAGCCGTCGTCCTCCTGGCTGTCCTCTCCCGAGTACGTCCCGTCGGCCAGTTCGGCGATGTCGCGGCGGATCCACGTCTCCGAGTAGTCGAACAGGGCCGGGATCGCCCGCTCGATCTGCTCTGGCTGGTGCTCGTCGAACAGCGACTCGAGCCGGCGAGCACCCACCTTCAGAGAGCCGATCATCGCGTTGAAGTCGCCCCAAGAATGGTCCGGCGTACGGTGGTTGGCGAGCATGATGCGCCAGACGTCGCGTACGGGCTCGCCGCGCTCCTCGATCTTCACGGGGGGCAACCGCAGGCCTTCCTGGTAGACCTCGGTCGCGTTCGCCGAGAACGATCCGGGGGCCATCCCGCCGATCTCGGCCACGTGGGCGATGTTGCAGAGCCAGCCCCGAAGCTTTCCGCCATAGAAGAACGGCGTGATCACCAGGTGCTCCGGCATGTGAGAGCCACCGCGGTACGGATCGTTGTGAATAACCACGTCGCCCGGCTGGAAGTTGTCGACGCCCACGTCGTCCACGACCCAGCGACCTGAGTAGAGCGCTTGGCCCGTCATCGCCGGATTGAGATTCTGCATGGCCACGAGCTCGCCGGCCGGGTTCAGGATCATGCAGCAGAAGTCGAGACCCTCGCTGAAGATGGGCGAGTACGAGGTTCGCATAGTGGCGATGCCCATCTCCTCGCAGATGTTGACGAACTGGGAATGGAGGATGCGTAGTGCGACCGGATCAGGCACTGGCAGCTTCGCGTCCTTCAATCGAGGTCGCTGCCGCGAGGCTGGAGATCTCCCCGATGATCAGGCAGCCGCTCTCGTGTACCGCTGTCAGCTGATCGGCGAGCACGAGTGTTGTCGAGTCGATCTCCTCGATGATCGCCGGCCCGTCGATCGTCGCGGTGGCGGGGAGATCGTCTCGCCGGTAGATCGGCGTCTCCGTCCAGCCGGTGCCCTTGAAATACACGGGTCGCACGTCGAGAGGGTCGGGTGCTGTGCCGGCTTCGATCGACGGCTGGGGGGAGGGCACGCGTCGTTGCAGCGCGGTGGCGCTCAGGTAGACGAACTCGACGACCGTGCCATCGAGGCGGTACCCGTACGCTTGGCGGTGCTGTTCCCCGAATCGTTCGGCGAGTAGCTCGACGAGGTCGCCTTCGGCGTCGAGTGGCGCCGCTACATCTTGTTCGTAGTTCTGACCGAGATACCGGCAACTCGCGGTGACAACGAGCGTCGGCGGTTCGGAGGCGCCCTCGCGGCGAAGCTCATCGACGGTGTCGTCCGCGAGTTGCTCGAGGGCACGACGGAGCTCGGCATCTGTCGTGATGTCCGACCGATGTAGGCGCGTCGTTCTCCGGTCGACGCGGAGGTTGGCGGCCTGCGCGCCGAATGCCGAGGTCAGACCAGGGCTCGGCGGAACGATCAGACGCGCCAAGCCGACACGGCGTGCTAGCTCCGCCGCGTGCAACGGCCCCGCGCCGCCAAAGGCCTCCAGCGCGAATCGCCGGTAGTCGAGGCCTCGATCGGCGCACAGGAGTCGGATTGCGTTCGCCATGTTCTCCGATGCCACTTCGACGATCGCCTGGGCACTCTGCTCGAGGCCGACCTCGAGGCGGTCGGCGACGAGTTGGACGGCCGCGCCAGCCCGGTCCGGGTCGAGTGGTAGCTCCCCGCCGAGGAAGTAATCGGGATTCAGCCGACCGAGTACAAGGTTCGCGTCCGTGACGGTTGGCCGTTCGGAGCCCCGCCCATACGATGCCGGGCCTGGGTCGGCTCCAGCGCTCTCGGGGCCGACCTTCAGGAAGCCGCCCTGGTCGAAGCCCGCGATCGAGCTGCCGCCGGCCCCGATCGTGGTGAGGTCGACCACCGGGATCGCGATCGGCAGACCCCATTCGAACTCGTAGTTGGCGCTCGAGCGGATGCTGCCGTCGACGACGACACCGACATCGGCGCTCGTCCCGCCCATGTCGAGCGTTACGACATCGCGCACGCCCACCGCGTCTGCGAAGTGCTGGCCACCGATCAGGCCACCCGCGAGGCCGCTGAGAATGAGATTCACCGGTTGGCGCGCAGCTGCGTACGTCGGGATCTGTCCCCCGTTCGACTTGAGCAGGAAGCGCGGGCAGGTCGTGCTCAGCCGCTCGAGCCCAGCATCGATGTCGGCCGCGAACTCCCCGGTGAGGCGGCGCAGGTAGGCGTCGACGATGACGGTGCTCGCGCGTTCGTACTCGCGCCAGATCGGCGCGACCTCGCTGGAGACGGCGATCGGAAGGTCGGGCAGAGCCGCGCGCAACGCACTCGCCAGGCGCTGCTCGTGCTCCGGTCTCAGGTATGCGAACAGAAAGCTGATGGCGACGGCGATACCATCCAGAGCCTGCGCAGCGATTGCGCGCACCCGCTCGACGACGCGCTCCACCTCCGCCTCCTCGAGCGGAACGCGGACCGCGCCGTCACTGGCAATCCGCTCGCGCACACCGACGCAGTCGTAGCGCGCGACGTAGGGCTCAGGCTTCTGCCACTGAAGATCGTAGAGCGACTTCCGGTCGACTCTCTGGATATACGGGATGTCCTCGAACCCGGCCGTTGTCACAAAGACGGTGCGCTGGCCCTGTCGTTGGAGCAGGCAGTTCGTGGCGATGGTGGTGCCGAGTACGAAGTAGGCGATCTGGCCGGGCTCGCAATCGACGCGCCCCAGGGCCTGGAAGACGGCACTGGCGGGTTGCTCCGGAGACGAGGCGACCTTCGCGGTCTTCCGCGCGCCGGTCGCTTCGTCGACGGCGACGATGTCGGTGAAGGTGCCGCCGGTGTCGACGCCCACCCTGTAGGCGGTCACGAGGCAGTTGTCGACTCGTAGAAGGCGCGGTAGTGGTCGATGTACTGCGCGATTCCGTCTCGCAGCGAGCGATATCGGGGCTCCCAACCCAGGTCACGGCGAGCGTTCTCGATCGAGAGCTGTCCCCGCAGGGCGACGACCGAGAGCTCAGCCGGACTCAGCTCCTCGCCGATCGAGACGTCCGCGCCCGGCACCAGCTCACGGACGATCTCCGCAACCGTGCTCGTCGTGTCGAGGGGCTCCCCCGTCGACGCGAAGAAGATCCGTTCGTCACCCTCCGGAGCCTCCAGGGCGGCAAGGGTCACACCCGCGACGTCAACCGCGTGCGTGTAGCCACGCGGGTGGGCTCCACCGGTCTCGAAGTGCACGGGTTCGCCTCTCACTGCGCCCTCGACCATGGCCTTGATCGGTCCTGGGAAGTCGTTCATTCCGAGGCCGTACACGGCCGATGGGCGGATCGTCCGGAAGTCGATCCCGAACGCTTGCTTGTAGGCGAAACACATCGTCTCGCCCGCGACCTTGTACGCGCCGTAGAACCCGGTTCCTGGACCCGCCGTGGACAGGAGGACCGGGTGCGCAGCGTCGATCGGTTCGTACTGAACGGGCGCGAGGACGCCGATCGACGAGAAGTAGATGAGTCGCTCGACGTCGAACAGGCGCACGGCCTCGAGGACGAAATGCGAGCCCTCGAGATCCACGCGGAATCCGGTAGTCCGGTCACGCGCGAGGACTGCGGGGTCGATGATCATCGCCATGTGGACGATCTCGCTTGGCGCATGGCGGCGGACGACGTCGAACAGACGCGCCTGGTCGTCGATCGAGCCCAGCTCGACGACAACCTCGTCGAGCGCCGAGCCCAGCACGAACTTCCCTTCCTCTGCAAAGCCCTTGATGTCGTACACGACGACCCGACGACCGGCCTCGATGAGCGCCTTCGCGAGGAACGCACCCACGAACCCGGTGCCTCCGGTGATCAGGGTCACGCGATCGGT
>JAUVPB010000249.1 GCA_030598925.1 Actinomycetes bacterium | reverse complement strand
GAATCGTCACCTCCCGCCACGCCCGCGGGCGTGAACGCATCGTAGCCATCTGCTTCAAGCGTCTCGGCGAGCTCGGGCCCGCCGCTCGCCACGATCTGTCCATCTACGAACACATGGACGTGATCGGGCTTTACGTAATCGAGTATTCGTTGGTAATGGGTGATCACAACCGCTCCCATCGTCGGGCCGACGAGCTCACGCACGCCGCCTGCGACAACCTTCAACGCATCGATGTCGAGACCCGAGTCGGTCTCGTCGAGAATCGCCATCCGCGGCTGCAGCATCGCCATTTGAAGAATCTCGACGCGCTTCTTCTCGCCGCCGGAGAAGCCTTCGTTCAAGTACCGGTTCATCATCTCTTTCGAGACCTTCAGCCGGTCCATCTCCGAACTCAGCTGCTTGCGAAACTCCGGGATCTTGATCGGATCGTCCTCGCCACCGTTCTTGGCCTTGCGAATCGCGTTGACGCCGCTCCGGAGAAAGCTCGCCACCGTCACACCCGGCACGGCATGCGGGTACTGGAACGCAAGGAACAGGCCTAGTTGGGCACGCTCGTCCGCGCCAAGCTCAACCAGATCCGTCCCGTCGAGGAGGACCTGGCCCTCGCTGATTTGATAGGCCGGATGACCCATCAGCGCGTATGCGAGTGTGCTCTTGCCAGAGCCGTTGGGCCCCATGACGGCATGCACCTCGTTCGCGTTCACCTCGAGGTCGACGCCGCGAACGATCTCGGTGCCGTCTTCCAGGTTCACATGCAGGTTCTTGATCTCGAGTAGTGCCACCTAGGCGTGTTCCTCCCCAATCGCGAGTATGCGAGCGTCCCATTGCGGGACTCGCTCCGAGTTTATCCGATAGCGGTTGTTTTAACACCACCCAGGGGGTAGCATCAAGCGGAAGCGGATGGTAGAGAAGAACACCGTCGAGTCCGACACGCTCCTGCACAGGGCGCTCGCGGACCGCAGCCGAATCGCCATCCTTGAAGCGCTGCGTGAAGCAGGGGAGGCGCTGGACGCTCGCCAGCTCGCCCTCGCCGTCGGGCTGCACGTCAACACGGTTCGGTCGCACCTTCGGCAACTGGAAGGTGCAGGCCTCGTAGCCGCGCGCCGGGATGCCCAGGGGAAGCCCGGCAGGCCGCACATCGTTTTCGAGAGTACGGGTCGCGGGGCGCTCGAGTCCGGTCAGGCCGGTGCCTACCGGCTGCTGGCGGAGGTCCTTGCACGCTCGGTAGCGAGCGAGCTGCCCGCGACGAAGAGCGATGCGGAGACGGCTGCTCGCGCGACGGCACGCGCGCTCGCTCCGTCCGAGACACCTCACTCGCTACGCGACGCGACCCCTGAGGCAGTGGAGCTCCGGCCCGTGATGCGCCTGTTGACAACGCTGGGCTTCGATCCGATCGCGCACCGGCAACCGGACAGCGATGAGATCGTGATGCGTTCCTGCCCGTTCGAGGGCCTGGAACGCGAGAGTCTCGAGATCGCGTGCTCCGTTCATCGAGGCCTGATCCGAGGCGCGTTGGACGGGAATCGAACGCCCGACGAGCCCACGGTGGTCGAGCTTCATCCCGAACCGGGGCGCTGCGTCGCTCGGATCGCTGCCACCGGTTAGGGGAACGGTACCCTCGCTCTAGGCGCCGTAGGGTGCTATCCTCGTCGCATGTCACTTGGAATCTTTCAGAGTGTCGGGATTTGGGAGGTCTTGCTCCTTCTCCTGGTGTTGCTGCTCGTCTTCGGGCCGAAACGGCTGCCGGAGATGGGCCGCTCCCTCGGTCACGGTATGCGCGAGTTCAAGGACTCGATCACCGGCGCCGAGCGGGCGTTTGATCTCGAGCAAGAGAACGAGGAGACCAAGGCCGCGCTGGCACAGGAGGCGCCGGTAGCGGAGGCGCCCGTAGCGGCTTCGGAGCCAGCTCCCGCCGCTGCGCAAGCAGCTCCCGTCGAACCAACTCCGCAGCACGCAGAGCCGGCGCCGGCGCCTGTAGCGGCACCTGCCGAGCAGGCTCCGTCGGGCACCGAGCAGTCGAGCTAGCCAGGAGGCCACTTGCGCCTGCCGCGTCGCCTCACGCATGGCGACCAGGTCCCGCTGACGGATCATCTGACTGAGCTGCGCGCTCGGATCATGGTGTGCCTGGCCGTGGTCGCGGTCACGTTCGGACTCGCATACGGCTTCCGCGAAGAGGTCATCAACTTCCTCTACGACCCGATCCCTGACGATCTGCGCGACAACATCATCACGCTGAGCGTCGCCGAGCCGTTCCTCACCTCGCTTACCGTCAGCCTCTGGGCTGGACTCGCCGTCGCGCTACCGATCGTGCTCTGGCAGGCCTGGGCATTCGTGGCGCCGGCGTTTACCGAGGCGGACCAGAGAGTCGTGTCCCGCCTCGTTTTCGCGGGCGCGTTCCTGTTCCTCGGCGGCGTTGCGTTTGCGTACTGGGTCGTGCTTCCGGCCGCGATCCCGTTCCTACTGGGCTTCGACTCGGATCTCTACGCAATTCAAATCCGAGCGCGCGACTATCTGTCGTTCAGCTGGGTGACCATGATCGCGGTCGGAGTCGTCTTCGAGTTGCCAATGGTGATCCTCGGCCTCGTGCGCCTGGGTATCCTCACGGCCGACAAACTTCGTAGCAATCGTCGCATCGGCATCGTCGCTGCCGTCACGCTAGCCGTAGTACTTCCCGGCGTCGATCCCGTCACGACGATCGTCGAGGCCATCCCCCTGCTCTTCCTCTTCGAGATGACGATCTGGCTCTCGGTCTTCTTCGAGCGGAGATGGCAGGCTGCTGCGGCCCGCGAAGCGGCGGAGGCCGAGACCGATGGCCTCACCGGTGCAGGCGAACCGTAAGCCAACCACGGGCCGTGGCACCAATGTTCTGCGGGAGGCGGCGCGAGTGACGCCATGACGCGCGGAACAGAACTTATTGCTGCCGACTGGGTCATCCCGATCGACGGCCCGCCGATTCGCGATGGAGCGGTCGTGATCCACGGCAACCGCATCGTCGCGATCGGACCGCGAACAGAACTCGAAGCGGACCACGTGAATGTCTACGAAGACGCAGTCGTTCTTCCGGGCTTCGTCAACGCCCACTCGCACCTCGAATACGCAAGCTTCGCCGGATTCGGCGACGGACGCGAGTTCGGTCCCTGGCTCGATATCCACATCGCACGAAAGCGTCGCCTCGGGGCCACCGAGCTCCTGGCCAGCGCTCGGCTCGGGGCCGCCGCCTGCCTCGCATCCGGCGTGACGACGATCGCCGACGCGAGCTTCGCGGGCGTGTCGGCACAGGCATGCGCCGAGCTCGGGCTTCGCGCAATTATCCACCTGGAGGTGTTCGGAGCGAGCCCCGAAGCTGCGGCGAGTCGATTCGACGAGCTCCGAGGACCCTTCGACGACTGCGCCTCAGATCTCCTGCGACTCGGTGTGTCTCCCCACGCCCCGTACACGACGGGTGCGGCGGTCTACCGGTGGGCAAGCGAGCTCGAGCTCCCAATTGCCACGCATCTCGCGGAGTCGCCACAGGAGCGGGAGTTCATGGTCTCGGGCCTAGGGCCGATAGAAAGACTTGCTGCAATGGCGAACGTTGAATCCCCAATGACGACAGGCATCCGTCACCTTCGTGACCATGAAGCGCTCAGCTCACGAGTTGTCGCAGCCCATTGCGTCACCGTGGATGACGAAGAGGTCGAGCTGCTTGCCGCTACTGACACGGCGGTGGCGCACTGTCCACGCTCGAACGCGCAGCTCGGCTGCGGCGTCGCACCTGTGGCCGAACTCATCGACCAGGGTGTTCGAGTAGGGCTCGGCACCGACAGCCCCGCCTCGGTTCCCGACTTCGACATGTTCGCCGAGCTCCGAGCCGCGG
>JAUVPB010000092.1 GCA_030598925.1 Actinomycetes bacterium | reverse complement strand
CTTGAAGAACATGTGCTCCGCGAAGTGAGCGATGCCGTTCTCCTTCTGCACCTCGTAGCGGGAGCCGGCCGCGATCATGATGAAACACGCCACCGACTTTGCGTGCTCCATGGGTGCGGTAACGACGCGAAGGCCGTTGGACAGTGTGGTTGTTTCGAATGCGTTCATGGGGGCCATCCTAGTTCGCTGGGGGTCGTTAACCGCGAGCTCACCGGCGCCGCGCGCTGACGGGCGTGTTAGGGGCGCCAGGCGTTCGTGATGGGAAGCCGGCGATCACGGCCAAAGGCCTTCGAACGTAGCTTTACGCCGGGCGGCGCCTGGCGCCGCTTGTACTCGGCACGGTCCGTCAGCGTGATCGCGCGGTCGACGACCTCGTCGTTGAAGCCGTCGGCCACGATCTCGTCGCGAGAGCGATCGAGCTCGACGTAGGACTCGAGAATGGCGTCGAGGTCCTCGTATGGCGGTAGCGAGTCCTCGTCGCGCTGCTCGGGACGAAGTTCGGCGCTTGGCGCTCGTTCTATCGTCGATACCGGAATGAGTTCGCGGCCAGCCTGCTCGTTGAGATGGCGCGCGAGCCTGAACACGTCGGTCTTGTAGACGTCCTTGATCAGCGCGAAACCCCCCGCCATATCGCCATAGAGCGTGGCGTAGCCAACCGAGTACTCGCTCTTGTTGCCGGTCGCAAGAAGCAGCCAGCCGAACTTGTTGCTCAACGCCATGAGCAACGTCCCTCGGATGCGAGCCTGGATGTTCTCCTCGGCGACCCCCGCCTCGGTATCGCGAAACGGATCCTCGAGGAGCTGGGCAAACGACTCAACTGCGTGCTCGATGGGAAGCTCGAGAAAGCGCGTTTCGAGCGTCTCCGAGATGAGGCGAGCGTCGTGTTGCGTGTCGGTGGAGGAGTAGCGAGAAGGCATTGAGACGAGGACGACGTGTTCAGACCCGAGTGCTTCGACCGCGAGCGCGGCAGTCAGCGCTGAATCGATGCCGCCCGAGATTCCAATAACCGTGTCGCTGAACCCGTTCTTGCGTGCATAGTCGCGCAGCCCGAGTACAAGGGCCCGACGCATCTCCTCCAGCTCCGACAGCGCAGGCGCGAGTAGAGGATCGACATCATCCGGAGTCGCGTGCGCTGTACCCAGATCAACGACTGTCGCCTCCGGCGGGCCGCCACGCTCCCGCACGAGGCCGCGTCGGCGGGTTTCCCGGAGTCGCTGGGAGACCGTGCTCGCGGTGTCGATGTCAACTACGAGGAGAGCCTCCTCGAAGGCTGGAGCTCGCGCGACGATCTCGCCCTCCTCGTCTAGTACGAGCGAGTGTCCGTCAAAGATGAGCTCATCTTGGCCACCGACCGCGTTGACGAAGGCCACCCAGCAAGCGTTGTCGCGCGCACGGGTCGCGAGCATCCGCTCGCGCTCCGCGCCCTTGCCTAGCTGGAACGGCGAGGCCGAAATATTCGCGATCACGTGAGCACCGGCCAGCGCAAGATCCGTGGCGGGCGGCCCTGGCTGCCAGATGTCCTCGCACACAGTTGGACCGACCAGCGAGTCTCCGAGCTGGAGCAGCAAGAGCTCGCGGCGACTCTGGAAGTAGCGGTGCTCGTCGAAGACTCCATAGTTGGGCAAGTAGCGCTTGCGATAGACCGCAGTCGTCTTGCCACCGCTACACACGGCGCATGCGTTGAAGAGATCTCGATCGAGCTCGGGAAAGCCAACGAGGGCGGTGATTTCGACGCACTCCTCGGCAATCGCATCAAGCTCCCGACGAGCCTGATGCACGAAGGCTGGCCGCAGGAGTAGATCTTCTGGCGGGTAGCCCGTGATCGCAAGCTCTGGAAAGAGGACGAGGTCGACGCCCTGGCCTCGGGCGTCTTGAAGCATGGTCACTATTCGGCGCCTGTTCCCTTCGAGGTCGCCGACGGTCGAATTGAGCTGTGCGAGGCCTAGACGCATAGGATTTCCGAGGATACCGACCCGGGGTCGAAATCCCTCTTGCTGGACGCGAACCGTCGCCCCCGACTCACGTGCCGCGCCCGCGTTCTGCCCTGAGCACATCAGCTGCGAGAGCAACGTCGTTGCTGCCGTTGTAGAGATGAAACGCGACGCGGATCGAACCGGCACGTACAGCGCAAGCGACACCAGCCGCTTCGAGACGTTGCCTGACGCGGTTGGGATCGGCGACCGTGACTTGCACGATCGGGCTCTCGGGTTCGTCGAGATCGAGTGCCGTTGTGAACTCGCTGGCAAGCTTGATGTTGTGCGCGGCAATGGCCTCGGGCTCGAGGCTCAATATGAGGGCGAGGCTCTCTCTAGCACCGGCAGCGGCGAACCAGGACAGGGAAATATCGTGGAGGCGCGCGTCGTCCGTCAACGTGTCCGGTATCCCGTAAAACCGTTCATAGGGATCGGATCGTGCCTTCCAGCCGGAGACGAATGGCCATAGCTCCTGGAGTCGGTCATCACGGATGGAGAGAAAGCCGAGGCCGCGCGGGCAGAGGAGCCACTTGTAGGCGTGGCAGGCGAAGTAGTCGATCCTGCTCGCATCCACCTCGACGGCTCCGACCGCCTGGCTGCCGTCAACGAAGAGTCGAGCTCCGGTGCGGGCAAGCGCGTCAAGATCCGCAACCCGCCCATCGGCTGACTGCACGAGGCTCACTGCCACGAGCGCTGTGTTCTCGTCTGCCGCCTCTGCGAGCCCATCGAGTGGCGCCTGTCGGATCTCGACGCCGCGTGATGCAAGGGCATCAAATGCGAGCACCGTCGACGTGAAGTCGTTCTCGTGGATCACGACGTTGTCGCCTGGGCCGGCGGGCAGGCTGGCAGCGACGAGACCAGCCGCCAGCGAAACCGCCGGTATGAGGGCGAGGTTCGTCGGTGACATGCCGACAATGCGCGCGAACAGCTCTCGGCACTCCTCACCATCCTCTTCCCAGGCCATCCAGTCAGCGCGATTCGCCCACTGGTCAGAGGCGCGTCGAAGAGCGCGTAGCGTGGCCTTCGGCGGAAGACCGTAGGTGGTCGTGTTGAGGTAGCCGGTCGTGTTGACGAACTCAGACGGAGCGAGCAATCAGCTTCACCGATTCTGGATTCTCGACCGATGAGAGGTCTCCGGGATCCTTCCCGAGCGCGGCCGCGCGAACGGCGCGACGCACGATCTTTGCGCTCCGGGTCTTGGGTAGCTCCTCCACGAGGAGGACGCGAGCCGGCTTGAACGCCCTCCCGAGTTCCGCGCTCACGAGGTCTGAGACCTCCCCCGGGAGGGCTTGCGCGTCGGACGCGTCGGGGGCAACGCAAAAGATCCAGGCGACCTCGCCTTTGACTTCGTCGGGAACGCCAACTGCCGCGGCTTCCACGACATCTGTGTGACCCACCGCGGCCGACTCGAGCTCGGCGGGCCCGATCCGCTTGCCCGCGACGTTCAGCGTGTCGTCGGAGCGTCCGTGGAGAAACCAGTAGCCATCTTCGTCGACGGTCGCCCAGTCTCCGTGCATCCAGAGACCGGGTATCCGACGCCAGTAGGTGTCGAGATAGCGCTCGTTGTCTCGCCAGAAGCCGCGTGTCATGCCCGGCCACGGCTTGCGGCACGCGAGCTCGCCAACCTCGCCCCGGACGGGGTTGCCGTTCTCGTCAACGACATCGACGTCCATCCCGAGTGCCGCGAAGCCGAGCGACATCGCCTTGATCGGGATCGCCGGCGAGGGTGAGAGGAAGCAGGCACCGACCTCTGTCCCACCAGAGCAGTTGATGATTGGACAGCGGCCATCGCCGATCGTCTCGAACAGCCAGTCATACGGGCCGGCGTTCCAGGGCTCGCCTGTTGTAACCATCAGCCGCAGCGAGCTCAGATCCGCGTCGGGATCGCCGTGCGGGATCAGGGCACGGACAAGCGTGGGGGAGATGCCGAGCAGGCTGACGCGCTCCTGCTCGATCAGCTTCCACAGCCGGTCGTTTGGCCAGTCAGGCGCACCCTCTGTGAAGACGATTGTCGATCCGGCAACTCCAGCGCCGACCACGAGCCATGGGCCCATGATCCAGCCCATGTCGGTTGCGAAGTGGAAGACGTCGCCGGGTTTGGCATCAGCCTGGTAGATCACTTCGCGCGCGATCGCCACGAGGAAGCCTCCCTGGACGTGCACGGCGCCTTTCGGTGGACCCGTAGTGCCGGAGGTGTAGATCAGCAGATACGGGGTTTCCGATTCGACCTCGAGAACCGGAAGCGTGCCCGGTTCGTCGGCGACGAGATCCTCCCATAAGGCGTCTCGTCCCGCCGTCATTGGCACCGAGTCGTTGCCAAGGCGACGCCACACGATCACGTGCTCAACGCAAGGGAACTGCGTGAGCGCCTCGTCCACGATGCTCTTCATCGGAATCTCGCGTCCACGTCGCAATGACCCGTCTGCGGTGATGACGACCTTCGCTTCTGCGTCCTCGAGACGCTGAGCGATTGCCTGGGCGGCGAATCCAGAGAAGATCGGCACCTGGACTGCGCCGAGGTGAGCGCAGGCGTGAGAGGCGACCGCAGCCTCCGGAGACATTGGGAGGTAGATGGCGACCCGGTCGCCTACGCCCACTCCGAGGCGCGCCATGGCCTCGGCGAGGCGTGTTACTTCACCTGAGAGCTCGGCAAACGTCACCGAACGGCGAGCGCCGTCCTCTCCAGCGAACACGGCTGCGGGTGTGTCGGCGAGCTCGCCTTCGGCAAACCGATGCACACAGTTCCACGCGATGTTGAGCTCTCCGCCGTTGAACCAGGTCGCGAACTCGGGCCCGGCAGATGTGTCGAGAACCGTGTCCCAGGGGCGAGAAAACTCGATCCCCATATCGTCGACCACGAGTGGCCAGAACCAGTCCGGCTCCGAGGCCGATCGGCGGACGAGCTCGGCGTAGCTGGATGTTCCTGCTCGCCGCATCAGCCTGCCGACGTTCGATGCCGAGATGACAGCGTCTGTCGGCGACCAGATTGGCTCAGTCACAGTCGCCTTACCCTAGTCGACGCGGATCAAGATCCCGGGTCGAGACGCGTGCGTCGTCTCGGGAAGGAGCTTCGCGGCGAAGCACGAATGATCTTGCGTGATGGAGCCGCCGACACAGAATCTCCGCGACGGGATCGACGCCCGTCCATCGTTGCGTCCGCTGGCACCCGTGCTCGTGTTTCTGGGCGGCGCGTGGCTAGCCGCAGCAGCGCTGATTCTCATTCGTCTCGTCTAGCGCCCCGCGGCGATAGAAGGGAATCCGACTCACCGTTTGGCACGTAGGGTTGAGAGGGAATGAATCGCGCAACCGGCACACTCTTGGCGATCGCCGTCATCGCGCTTTTCGGCTTCGCCGCATGTGGTAGCAATGGCGACGGTGGCTCCGAAGGGCTGCCGCCGGCACAGGGGGAGGGCCCGGCAACCGAGGATCAACCGGCGTCCGAACCAGCCGCCCCTAATCCAACGGATGCTGAGGCTGAGACCTCCGAGCCCGAGGCTGATCAGACGCTTCAGGATCTTCTTGATGCCGTTCCGGGCGATGACGTGGCGATCATCTGGGGCACCGGCGATCTCGAGCCGGGCAAGATCCGGATGAGCTTTCTTGTCGTCGATAGCGACGGCGAATTGGCGCAGGCGCCCACGGCAGAACTTGTGGTCGGCAAGATCGATTCGAGCCGCGAGAGCGAGGTTGACGCCGAGAAGATTGGAGCCGTTGCCGTATCGACGAGCGACGCCGTACTCGAGTCGATCGATGCGGGGCCGCACGAGCATGCCGATGGAGGGGCCGAGCCACACGATCACATTGATGCAACTGACCTCTATGTCGCAAAGGTCGACCTCTCTGAGCCCGGGCTGTACTGGGCCGTAGCCACGCCGAGCGAGGGTGAGATTCAGGCTTTTGGCACGTTCGAGGTTCTGGAGGAGAGCGTCGCGCCGAGCGTTGGCGAGGAGGCCTTCGCTTCTGACACGCCAACGCTCGATGATGCGCCGGCGGAGGCACTTACGACGCTGGAACCACCCGCCGAGGAGCTACTGCGCTACTCGGTCGCCGAGTCTCTCGCTGACAGCAAGCCCTTTGTCGTGACGTTTGCGACACCGGCGTTCTGTCAGACACGCGTGTGCGGACCGGTCGTGCAGACCGTCGAGAATGTACGCGGACAGTACGAGGCGGAGGATCTACGGTTTATTCAGGTCGAGATCTACATCGACAACGATCCGAACAACGGCGTCAACGAGTGGGTGCAGGAGTGGGGGCTTCCCAGCGAGCCCTGGACGTTCCTCGTTGACGAATCGGGCGTCATCCAAGAACGTTTCGAAGGTGGTCTATCAGCCCGCGAGCTTGTCGACGCGATTGAGCGCAACCTACTCTAGAGGCGTCGACGGGGTAGCCTTTTCAACACATGACTTCGACAAGTCACGGCTCACTTGGGCTCACGGTTGGCGGCGGCTGTGCGGCGAAATTTCCAGCAAAGCGGCTCGAGGAGCTGCTCAAGGGCTTCGTTCCGGTCGAGGCTTCCGATCTCCTCGTCGGACTTGCGCCTGCTGACGACGCGGCCGTGTATCGCCTCGACGACTCCCGCGCCATCGTATTTACGATCGATTTCTTTCCACCCATGGTGGACGACCCGCAGGCATTTGGCGCAATCGCCGCCACGAATGCGCTCAACGATGTGTTCGCCATGGGCGCTTCGCCGTTACTCGCTCTCTCGGTCGCAGCATTTCCCGAAGAGACGGCCAATGAAACCGTCGCGGCCGTCTTTGCGGCTGCCGATGCCAAGGTTCGAGAGGCCGGTGGCATTCTCGCGGGTGGTCACACTATTCGTGACGAACAAGCGAAATACGGTCTGGCCGTGGTTGGAACGGCTGCGCCCGACGCCATCTGGCGCAAGTCAACCGCGGCCCCCGGCGACGCGTTGCTCTTGACCAAGCCGCTGGGAACCGGGATCGTTCTCGCCGCCGCCAATCAGGGGCTGATCGATGCCGAGTATCGCGACAATGCCATAGAACAGATGACAGAGTTGAACGCGCGCGCAGCAGAGATCCTCCGGCCGCGCGAGCCAAGTGCGGCCACCGATGTCACAGGTTTCGGTCTGTTCGGCCATTCGATGGAAATGGCTGAGCGCAGTGAGGTCAGGATCGTGCTGGAAGCCGATGCGCTGCCGCCGATGCCCGGGGCTCTCGCCGCCGCTGCCGCCGGAGCCCGCACCGGCGGCGACGCCTTGAATCGCGACCTCGTCGCGGGTCGCGTCGATACCGAAGGGCTCGATGAGCAGATCGATATTCTCGGACACGATCCCCAGACGGCCGGAGGGCTCCTCGTGGCCGTTGCCCCCGAAAGAGTCGCGGTGCTCGAAGCATCGTTTGCGGCCGAGAAACTTTTCCTTGCCCGGATCGGTCGTGTCGAGGCCGGCTCCGGCGTTGCGGTTCGTTAGCTCACCGTAGAATTGCGCCGATGAAGAATGCGCTGTCGGCGAGTGCGCAAAGACGCCGCCGCCAGTTGTCGCCGGCCACTGTGTCGCATCTCGCTCAGGTCGCGCTCGTCGCCGTGTTTCTCGTTGTCGTCTCGGGAGCGGTCGTTCGTCTCACCGACTCGGGGCTCGGCTGCGACAACTGGCCCAACTGTAGTGAGACGCCGTTTCCGGAACGCGAGTTTCATGCAACGATCGAGTTCGTCAACCGCGTGGTCGCGCTGATCGGGATCATTCTGACGCTCGTGGTCGCGGTATCGGCACGCTTGATGGCTCGCCCGGATCGCCTGCTCTCGCGCGCCGCACTCATTGCCGCGATCGGCATGGTCGCGCAGATTCCGCTTGGCGGGCTCACGGTGCTACTCGATCTCCATCCACTCGCTGTGATGACGCATTTCCTTCTGGCGTTGATCGTCTTTGGAGTCGTGGTCTTCGTCGCCATTGAAGCTCGAAGGAACGCGTCTGGGCCGGCACGCAGTACTGAAAGCACCGCAGCTCGCCGGGCCACGGTGCTCGCGGTCGCCCTGCTGCCCCTCGCCGCCGCACTTGTTGTCACCGGCGCGTTTGTGACCTCGGCCGGGCCGCATCCCGGTGGCGACGGTGTCGAGCGACTCGGCGACTTCTGGACATCGCTACGCGTCCACGTCTGGATCAACGGCGCCTTCGGGATCGGCTTCGCGGCGCTCCTGGGCCTCCTATGGCTGGCGCGTCGAGAGCTGAAGGGCGTCATGGTGATGGCTCTTGCGGTTCTGGTGGTGCTGGTCGCTCAGATGGCAGTGGGCGAGACTCAACGCAACAACGGGTTGCCGTGGGAGCTCGTGCTTGCGCACGTGGCGATGGCCTCGCTAGTCTGGGCCGGGATGGTTGGCGTGACGGTTGAGCTCGTACAACGTGTCGGATGGCCTGAACGGCACTGGCTGCGCGGGCAATACACTCTCAGGCATCGCTGAGCCACTCCGTATCGATCATCGCCCTGACCTGCGGCGCCCGATCATGGTCACGTCGTTCCGTGGCTGGAATGATGGGGCCCAGGGCGCGTCGCTGGCTGCAGAGTTTCTTGTACGCCAGTGGGATGCAACGCGCTTCGCGGACATCGATCCGGAGGACTTTTTCGACTTTCAAGATGTACGTCCACACGTGAAGCTCGAAGATGGGCTCACGCGCCGTATCGACTGGCCGGAGAACGCGTTCTACCACGCCGCGATACCGGGGTCGGAGCGAGACGTTGTCCTCCTTCAGGGCATCGAGCCAAGCCTCAAATGGCGGACGTTCACCAAGCTCGTTCTTGGGCTTGCTCAAGACCTCGGCGTCGAGACGATCCTGACATTTGGCGCTCTGCTCGCCGACGTCCCTCACAGTCGCGACGTCCCGATTACCGGCGCGGGAAGCGACTCGGCACTCATGGACGAGCTCGGACTCGCCGCGTCACGATACGAGGGCCCTACCGGCATCGTCGGTGTCCTTCACAACGCGTGCCGGGAGGCCGGGTTGCCCTCCGCCAGCATCTGGGCCGCCGTACCGCACTACGCGTCACTTGCGCCGAGCCCCAAGGCGGCGCTGGCGCTCTGCCAGAAGTTCGGCGGCTTTCTCGGAGTCGAGTTCGAACTCAACGAGCTAGAAGAAGCGACCGAGTCGTATCAAGAGCAGGTGAGTTCTGCGGTGGCGGCAGACGAGGAAACGGCTCGCTATGTGCTCCAGCTCGAGGAGCAGGCGGATGCCCTAGACGAGGCCGACATTCCGTCGGGCGACGCACTCGCGGCCGAGCTGAGCCGATTCCTTCGCGAGCACGAGGCGCGGCGCCGAGAAGACGAGGACGAGACTCGAAGCTAGCTTGATGCGGCCGAGTCGGGGCTCGGTTTCGTCGTATCTCCGCCGCGCTGATCCGAGTCAGGCTGGGCGTCGGAGGCTTCGCCGGATGACGGATCGTTGCCGGATGTGCCGACCGCGGCGTCGTCGCCGGCGGCCGTGCCTGTCCCTCGCGAGGAGCGACGACGCCTTCGACGTCGGCGGGACGATCGACTTCGCCCTGATCCGGGCTGCTGCGCATCGCCGCCATTGCTCGAGTTGTTCTCCGCGGCGGAATGCTGGTCTGTTTCTGAGTCCCCGTTGGCGGCCGTGCCTTCGCTATCAGGGCTAGCCCCGTTCGTCTGCTCAGCGTCGGCGCGTCCCGTCTGCTTGTTTGCATCTGGCGTTGAGTCGGCCGGGACCTCGGTCGCGCCGTTGGAGCTCTCCTTTGGGGTCGCGTTCAAGCCGTTCGCGCCGGCGCGCGCGCCCTTGGCGCCCTTCTTCTTGCGTCGGCGCCGCCGCTTGGGCGCCTTGGGTTGCGGCAGATTGTCTGCGAGTGCCGTGGCTGTCTCGTGAACCGTGCCGATGCGTTCGCGGGCTCGATCGATCAACTGCTGGGCGGTGGGCGTGTAGCCCTCGGCGGAGGCCAGGAGCGCTGCTGCAACGTGAATCGGTTGCTCCAGTGCAACGTTAACGAGGCGAGCCGCGTTCTCCTCATGGCGATGACGCCGCGAGTTGGCGAGCGTGCCGAGAAGCTTCTTGGCGTCGGG
>JAUVPB010000186.1 GCA_030598925.1 Actinomycetes bacterium | reverse complement strand
GCCGAGTCTTCAACGCGTTCTACGGCGCTGGGTTCGACTACGCGACCGCGGGCGACGCGGACTGGCTCATGGGCGCTGCGTTGGTGATCCGACGGGAGCTGATCGATGAGTTGGGGGGGTTCGACGAACGGTTCTTCCTGTTCAGCGAGGAGGTCGACCTCTGCTACCGAGCGCGCGAGGCAGGCTGGCGAACCGCGTTCACTCCGGACGCCACGTTCGTCCACCTTGGAGGCTCGTCGACGCGACCCGTCTGGTCCCGGATGTACCGGGAGCAGCTCCGGGGCCACGTGCTCTTTCTCGAGAAGCACGAGGGAATCGAGACGGCGGAGAGCGCACGGGTATGGCTCGTGCGTGCGTTACGGCTCCGTGCGCTCGTGTTCGGAGGCCAGCGCGGCCGCACCTATGGGGAGGCAGCTCGCTGGCTGGGGTCGAGGAACGTCGAGGCGCTCGTACAATCGTCGGAGTGAACGTGTCCGTGTCTCCAGGGCTGGAATCGCGGCGGTGATCCCGGCTGCTGTCGAGCGGCGGGCCCGCTGGGTGCTCGACTCCATTGGAGGCTTCGACGTCGGATTCGGCGACGACGTCCCCTACGTGCCCGAGGCGTGGGAGAAGGTCGACCGCGGCGCGCGGCCCGCCGATCCGATCGCGGCAGGGTTCTACCACCTCGCGCGGGTGGAGGAGCGCTCGGGGCCGCGCGACCGCCACAATCGGTTCGCGGCTGAGGACTCTTGCCTCGATCCGCTCGACCCGCCGCTCGAGCGCCTGAGAGAGAGCCTCGGCATCGAGCCGCCCCGCTGGCAGGGCGCGCGCTTTGCGATCGTCCTGACGCACGATGTCGACGTTCCGTGGCGCTGGACACGGATCGGTGTCCTCGGTGCTGCCGCGCGACTCAAGCAGCAGCTACGCCGTGGCGAGGGACGCCATGCCCTACGAACGGGGCGCGCGCTGGCGTCTGTTCCGATACACAAGGTCCGCGGCACCGACCCGAACTGGCGGTTCGAGCGGATTCTCCGAGTCGAGCGCGCACGCGGGCTGCGTTCGACGTTCTTCGTGATGGCCGGGCATGGTCATCCAGCGGACGGGCCGGCGCCCGGCTCCTACGAACGGCTCCGCCCCCGGCTGGTCGAGACGCTGCTGAGCGGCGAGGCGGAGGTGGGTCTGCACGGGAGCTACCTCGCCGCCGAAGACGCATCGAGACTGGCGACCGAGCGAGCACGCCTCGAGGAGCTGGCCGGGCCCATTCGCGGGCAGCGGTACCACTATCTCCGGGTTGACCCGACTGCCAACCTCAATGCGATTGCCGATCTCGGCTTCGCCTATGACGCGAGCCTGGGTTTCGCAGACGCTCCCGGGTTTCGAGCGGGCATCTCGCAACCGTTCAGACCGTGGAACTGGGACGCCGAGGCCCCGTTCGACTTTCTCGAGATACCTCTGGCGGTGATGGATGTCACCCTCGCCGAGCCGCGCTACCTTGGCCTTTCAGCGGCCGGCGCCCAGAAGCTCATAGACCGGATTGTCGATCTCGCGGCGCAGCGCGGCGGCGGGTTCGCCGTCCTCTGGCACACGGACCGGTTCGACCCGGTCTCGGCGCGTGGCTGGGACAGGCTGTACTTCCACCTGGTGGCGACGGTCCGCGAGCGCGGTGGCGTTTGCCTCAGCGCCGGCGAGCTCGCGGCGGAGGCGGCCGCGTGGAAGCGCTGAGGGCCCGCGGCGCAGTCGACAGCGGCTTCCGACAGCTCGCGTTCGACCGCGGGACGGCCGCATTCGTGCTCGCCTCGCTCGCCGCTCTCGGGGTTGCGCAACTGCTTCCCGACACAGGCCTGGGGCTCGCCATTCGTCTCGGCGCTGCCATCGTCTGCGTGCTTCTATTGCCCGGCGCTCTCGTCCAGCGCTGGCTAGGGCGGCCGAGCGAACCTGGCGTCGCCGTGGCGGGCGCGCTCGCATGGAGCCTCGGCCTTATCGCGCTTGGTCTCGCGATCACGTTCGCACTCGGCCGCTCCCTGACCCTGACGCTGATCGTGATGGCGCTGGCCGGTGGTGTCGCTCTCGTGCCGGCGCTGCGAGCGAGCTGTCCACCTTTCTCGCGGGTCGCGCTCCGACCGATCGGCATCGTGGTGTTCGCGGGCCTTCTACTCGGCGTCGCGGTGTGGTGGGCGTCTGAAGCGATCCAGGGGGATGGGTTGTTTCACCTCGCGCGCGCGCGCAAGCTCGACGAGCTTTCGGCACTCGATTCCGTACACTCCCTGAACGAGTTCCGGGACGGCGGTCTTCATCCCGGCTACGCGTTCCCCGTCTGGCACGCAGCGATGGCTCTGGTCGCGCGACTCGCGGATGTCGATGTCGGGGCGGTCGTCCAGTACGGGCCTGCGCTGCTTGTCCCGCTGGCCCTTGTTGTCACGTATGCGGCGGGCGCCGTGCTGTTCGGATCCTGGGCCGGGGGCGCCGGTACGGTCGCCGCTCAGATCGGGCTCGTGGCCTTCGCCAGCGGCGGCGTCGGCTCCTTCGAGCTGCTGTCGCTCCCGCCCGCGGCAGCTCGGCTCCTGCTCGTGCCGGCGCTGCTGGCCCTGGTGTTCGCCTACCTCAGGGAGCCGCGGCGGCAGCTGCTGCCCTCGATTGCGCTCGGAGCCTTGGCGGTCGCGATCGTGCACGGGTCGTACATGGTGTTCGTCTGCCTGCTCGTCCTCGGATACCTCCTCGCCCGACTGATCACGGAACGCCGCGACGCCGGAGCCGACCTGCGCCGTGTCGGTGCCGTGTTCGTTGCCCTGATCCTGCCGTTCGCGGCGTTCCTCGCCTGGCTTCTGCCGGTTTTGCGCGAGACCGCAGCCGTGCGCCCTGACGCGCTCGAGACCGCTCGAGCGATCGACCGCTACGCCAACGTTCTCGTGGTCAACGACGACACGTTTCGGTTGAGCGCTGACACGATCGTCCGCGGTGGCGTCACGGCGATCGTCGCGTTCCTGCTCCTGCCGGCGTTCGTGTTGCTGGTGCGCCGCCGATCGGGAGCACTCGTCGTCGGCGGCGCCTTCGTGCTCCTCGTGGTCGCGCTCGTTCCGGCCATCTTCACGGAGTTCTCCGAGTTGCTCTCGCTCTCACAGGCACGGCGCCTGCCGGCCTTTCTGCCACTGGCCTTCGCCGTCGGTGGCGGGGCCCTGCTCGTCGCGAAGGCTCGCCAGCGCGGCGTTGCGGTCGCGCTCGCGCTCGGGGTCGTCCTCGTGCTCCTCTACCCGGCGAGCGGCGATCGGGGCTACGCGACAGGCTGGGCGATGTGGATTGGTCTGGCGGGAATCATCGTCGCGCTCGCGTTCGGACACCGGCTGGAGCAAACACCCACGTTGGGTACGAATGGCTGGGCCGCGCTTGTCGTTGCCGCATTTCTGGTCCCCGTTGCCGTGGACGGCCTGGCGCGACTCGGGAAGGAGTCGGGAGATCCTCGGGCGCTTCCGGGCGGCCTGATCGATGCGGTACGTGAGCAGGTCGCGTTCGACGAGGTCGTGTTCGCCGATCTCGAGACCTCGTACCGGCTAGCAGCCGCTGCAGCCGTGCCGATCGCGGCGGGGCCGCCTGCCCACGTTGCGCAAACGACGTCCAACCGACCCTTCGAGCGACGCCAGGACGTGATCGACTTCTTCTACCGGGGCGGTGTCGACGATGCGGACAGGAGGCAGCTGCTCGAACACTACGGAGCGACGTGGCTCGTCGTCGACCGGAACAGGCGGTTTCCCGAGGACCTGGTCGCGCGCTGGGCGACCGGCTATTACGACGATGGACGCTACGTCCTGATCCGTATCCCGTCGGCGTAGAGACGGCTCTCCGCCAGGAGCGCCGACCGTTGGTTCCGGCGGGCCGGCTCACAGGACGCCCACACCTGTCGCCACAATGGCGTGGTGCGCGTGTTGATCGTGAGCCTGTACTGGCCCCCGGCCGGGGGGCCTGGCGTGCAGCGTCCGTTGAAGCTCGCCGCGCATCTGAGCGCGCTCGGCGTCACGGTTCACGTACTCGCGCCGGACGACCCGAAATGGCTGCATCGGGACGAGTCTCTGGTCGAGCCAGAGGGCGTCACCGTCCACCGCGCTCGCAACGTGGGCCCTCGCTCTCGGCGTCCCGGTGAGGAGCTTCATCGCGCCACGGGCGCGAGGCGCGCGCGAACGCACGCGAGTCTCGCCTTCCGTCGCGTGCTCGTTCCTGACGCCGCCGTTCTCTGGAATGCGACGGCAATCCCGGCCGCCCGCCGGATCGTTCTCGAGCATGGGATCGACGCGGTGCTCACGACCTCGCCACCGGGGTCGGTGCACATCGCGGGCGCCGCCGTAGCTCGGTCCGTGCCCGTGGCCTGGGTTGCCGACCTACGCGACTCGATCGCGCGACACTCCCAGCGGCGGCACGACATTCGCGGCGAGGGTCTGCTCGCGCGAGCGGTCGCGGATCGCGCCGACGCGGTCGTCTGTGCGTCGGAGGCTATCGCCGAGGAGATGCGCGTAGAGGGAGCGGGGAGCCGGGTCCACGTGATCGGAAACGGCGCCGATTTCGAGGAGTTCGAAGGCCTCAGCTACGAACCCTCCGAGCGCTTCAGGATCACGCATACGGGCAGCTTCTTCGGGGCCCGCGACCCCCGTCTCTTTCTGGACGCGCTCGCGCAGGTCGAGGGCGACGTCGTTGCTCGGTTCGTCGGCGATTTCCGTCAGCGCGACCGAGAGCACGCCGAGCGCCTGGCTCTGAACGACCGGATCGAGTTGATCCCGTACCTGCCGCGGCGGGAGGCGCTGGCGCTCCAACGCGCCTCGGAGGCACTGCTGCTGCTCGTTCCCGAGGCCGGAGGGCGCGGCCGCGGCGTTCTCTCCGGCAAGGTATTCGAGTATCTCGCTGCCGAGCGGCCCATTCTCGCGCTTGTGCCGCCGCGTGGAGAGGCAGCCCAGCTGGTCCAGGAGACCGGCGCCGGCATCGTCGTTGATTCCACCGACATCGAAGGTGCCGTGAACGCACTTCAGCAACTCGTAGACCGTCATGAGGAGCGTGGCGCCGACTCGTGGAGTCTCTCGCGAGAAGCGCGCGAGCGGCTGTCTCGCCGCGCGCGGTCAGAGGAGTTCCTCGAGGTTCTGAGGGCGGTGACGGCATGAGCGTTGCGAGCGCCCCCGAGACGTCATCGCTCGCGGCGCCTCGCGCACTCACCGCGAGCGTGGTGGCTGACTACCTGCTGCTCGCAACGGTGTTCACAATCACGCTCGCGAACGTTCGCTGGACCATCGGGACCGCCGACCTCAACCTCTCGGACATACTCGCCAGTGCCTTCGTCGTGGCATTCGCCGTCGTACAGGCAGGGAGTCGCCGGCGCACCTGGCCGCGGACGGCGTTCGTCGTCGCGGGCTTCTTCGCCGCGTTTGCGGTCGTCTACATGGTTGGATACTTCAACCTCGAAACGCTCGGCGACCGCGATCAGTGGCTGCGCGGCACCGTGAAGTTCGTCATCCATTTCGTGTTTCTGATCGTCGCAGTCGTTCACCTTGCCGATCGCTCCCAGCGGTTCTACTGGCGCGCACTCGCCTGGTTTACCGCCGGGCTCGTGGCGAACGGGGCGTACGGCATGGTCGAGCTCGGCT
>JAUVPB010000247.1 GCA_030598925.1 Actinomycetes bacterium | reverse complement strand
TCCGTCTGTTCCTCGAGGCGTAGGATCGCGGCGTCGACCTCTCCCTCCAGACTTGGCGGGAACTGCCCAGCGGACCCCATGTAGTCGGTGCACGCCTCGGTGGTCACCGTGAAACCGGCTGGCACGGGAATGCCGAGCGCCGTCATCTCGGCCAGGCCGGCGCCCTTGCCGCCCAGCAGCTCACGACCGACGTCGGTCGCTTCTCCAAAGTCGTACACGTATTGAGTCAAAGAGTCTCCGAGTGGGTCCACGCTTCCGGGGCGCAAGCCTAGCGGGAGCACCTGATCGTGGTCCAGTGTCCGCGGGCGACATTGCTGTCGTGATGGCGCGCGGCTAGGCAAACGCGGGCTCGCGACTTGTCGCGCGCGCGGCCTCCCCTGTGGGAGCTAGCTAGCTGGCGTCGGCAAGCGGGTCGCGCGCTCTGCGCGGAGCGTGGTCCGTCAGCCAGGCGACGAGGCGAGCGAACAACCAAGCCGGAGCGAAGAGTCCGTAGAAGACGATCAGGCCGAGCAGAAGAAGAAACATCCAGAACAGCCAGTGGTAGAACCGGATCCGCGGCTTCTGGTGAACCTTCACGAACTCGCGTCCTCGCTCGTGCTGTCGGCTGATTCCGTTTTTCGCGACTCGACGAGCCGGATCACGCGATGCGCCGCCTCCTCGATGGCGAGGTGAGTCACGTCGATGACGGGACATCCGAGGCGTTTGTGGAGGTCAGCGGCGTAATCGAGCTCTTCGTGGATCTCCGTGAGCGATGCGTACTCGCCTTTCGTCCGCCCGCCCATGCTCGCGGCGCGACGACCTCGAATCTCGGCCAGACGCTCGGCATCGATCTTGAGACCAACAAGCCGCGAGCGGTCGACATCCCATATCTCTGGCGGCAGGTCGAGCCGATTCACGATCGGGATGTTTGCGGTCTTATAGCCCAGGTACCCGAGGTAGATGGACAGCGGCGTCTTCGACGTACGCGAGACACCGACCAGAATTGCATCGGCTTCCTCGAGTCGCCGCGCACCGACACCATCGTCAGCCTGAACGGCGAACTCGATCGCCTCAACGCGACTGAAGTACGAGGCGTCTAGAGGCGGTAGCGGATCAGGCTTCATGGTTGCCTGGAGCCCCGACACCCGAGCGACCGAGTCGAGCGTCTGCCGGAGCAGATCGACTGTGTGAAGCTGGTAACGCTTACCCGCCGTATGCATCGCCTCGCGAAAGGTGGGCTCCACGAGCGTGAACACCAGCACAGCCGGACGCCCCCGGGCGCGACGCGCCGCCAGCTCCACGTCCTCCACGCTCGCGATGCGAGGGTGCCGCACGACGTCGAATTCGAGGTCGGGAAACTGGCGCTCTACGGCCATGACGACGCGCTGAGCGGTGCCGCCTGTGGCGTCAGAGATCACGTGGAGTTCAACGGGTCCTGCCATGGACTTACACTCCGATCTCGCTGAGGTGGCCGAGGCGCTGGGACACGCAGCTTCGCAGTTCGCGGAGCAGCGCGAGTCGATTCTCGCGCACGGCTGGATCTTCAGCCATGACGAGCACCTCCTCGAAGAAGCGTTCCAGCGGGTCGGCAAGACGCTCGGCGCTCGCGAACGCGTCCTCCACAGACGCAGCCGCTCGAAGCTCACCCCTGACTCGGTCGAGCATGTCGGCCACGGCTTTCTCCGCCTCGTCCTCGAACAGGTCGGCGCGAACAGCTCCGTCGCCGCTGGACGTTTCCGCTTTGTCGACAATGCGCTCGGCTCGCGTGTAGATCGTGTGCAAGCGTTCTAGCCTCGCGCGATCGAGACCGGCAAGACCTTCGGCCAACGTTGCGACGTCGCCGATCTCGGTCAGCTCGGACCCGCGGGCCGCGCGAACGAACTCGACCGGCACCGAGAGCAAGGTTTCCAGGCGCTCGAGCACGAACGCCTCGATCGCGGCGACAGTGTCGTCTTCGGTCTCGCTGAGTTTCGCGCCCTGTTCGAGCAGGAGGCGGTACGCGAGGCGTGCCGAGCCACGAACGTCGATCCGCAGCCCCCCATCGACATCGAGCCGGCATAGGCCGGTCGCGTCCCGCCGCAATCCGAACGGGTCACGTGAGCCGGTAGGTCGCTCTCCAAGCCCGAAGGCCACCACGAGGCTGTCGAGCTTGTCCGCCCCGGCCACAACGCGACCCTCGTCGGTCCGGGGCAGCGGACCGCCGGCCGCGTCGGGCAGAAACTGATCCTCGATCGCGGTCGCGACGGTCTCCGGATGCCCGGCGAGGCGCGCGTACTCCGCTCCGATGTAGCCCTCGAGGTCAGGGAACTCCCGTACAAGCTCGGCTGCCTGGTCGGCCTTCGCGAGCTGTGCTGCCGTGATCGCATCGGCACTTCCACCAAGAGCCTCGGCGAGGGCGGCCACCCTGCGTGCCTTCTCCGCATAGCTTCCAGCTGCAGCAACGAACGTGATCGAGTCCAAGGCCTCGGCAAGTACGTCGAGGCCACGTGCGACGTCGCGGTCATACGTGAACGACGCATCCTCGAGACGCCCCTCCAACACCTGCTCGTTGCCACGCCTGACCACGTCCGGGTCGCCACCGTTAGCGACGAACGCGAAGCGAGCGCCCTCCAACGGAAAGTACCTCTGGTGCGACTGCATGGCGGTGGTAATCACCCGAGCGGGCAGTCGTTGGTAGCGCTCGTCGTAGCGGCCCATCAGCACGGTGACGTCCTCCACAATATGAACGACTTCGTTCAGCACGTTGTCCGGATCCGACCAGACACCGAGCGCGTCGAGGCCTTCGTGAATCAGACGACGTCTCTCATCGGCGTCCGGCTCGACCCGGTTCGCGCGAAGAAGCGCGACGTACTCGTTCGCGTGCGACACGGGCAGCGGGCCTGAACCGAACCGATGGCCATACGTCGTTCCCGCGGCCTCGAGACCCGCGATTCGAACGGGAACGACCGCGGCGTCTACCTTGACGCAGATCCACCGGATCGGGCGCGCGAACGGAAACCGGTACTCGTCCCACACCATGGGCTTTGGCATCACGAGCCCCTTGACGAGCTCGGGCACCGCGTCGAGCAGAAACTCCTCGACCGGGCGCGCGACAGGCTGATACGTGAGGACGTCGTCGAGGAGCTCGAGCTCCTGGACGGTGACGCCGACTTTTCTAGCGAAGCCAGTCGCGGCCTTGGTCGGAGCCCCGTCTTCGTCGAATGCGATCTTGCGTGGCGGGCCATGTACCCGGTCGCTTCCGATCGACGCCTCGACCCGCGCGATCACAGCGAGCCGCCGGGGCCCGACGAGGACCTGCTCCGGCTCAACGCCCAAGTGGTCGCGACAGAGCTTCGGCAGCTGTCGAGCCGCCGATGCGCACGTGGACGCGGGAAGCTCCTCACAGCCGAGCTCAAGCAGCAGCGTCGGCAGCGTCGTCACCGCTCTCCAACTTCACGTACAGCGTTGCAACAGCCCGCGCGAGCTCACGGACGCGGAGGATGTAACCGGCACGCTCGGTGACGGAAATCGCGCCGCGAGCGTCGAGGAGATTGAACACGTGCGAGCACTTCAGCACCTGGTCGTACGCGGGCAGGGGCAGCTGCCGCTCGACGAGCGTTCTGCACTCGGCCTCGTGCTCCTCGAAGCGGCGAGTCAACACGTCGACCGGGGCCGCCTCGAAGTTGTACGTCGACCACTGGCGCTCATTCTCTCGGTACACGTCACCCCAGGTCACGCCCGGCGCCCATTCGATCTCGAACGCGGTGCTCTTCCCCTGGAGGAACATTGCAAGGCGCTCCAGGCCATAGGTCAGCTCGGCGGGAATCAGATCGAGGTCGATGCCGCCGAACTGCTGGAAGTACGTGAACTGCGTGACCTCCATGCCATCGAGCCAGACTTCCCAGCCGAGGCCCCAGGCACCGAGCGTG
>JAUVPB010000168.1 GCA_030598925.1 Actinomycetes bacterium | reverse complement strand
TCGCCCCTGAGGTCACCATCACCTCGGTCTGCCAGTCGACCTCGATCCCGTAGAACCGCTCGTTGTGCGCGGCAACCGCCTGCCGCAGCTCGGGCACTCCCATCATCGACGGGTACTGGTTCCAACCCGTGAGGAGCGCGTCGGCCGCAGCCTGCAGCACGTCGTCGGGGCTATCTCCCTCAGGAAACCCCTGCCCCAGATTGACCGCGTCATGCTCGGCGGCGAGCCTCGACATCACCTCGAAGATCGTCGTGCCGTAGCTCGAAAGGACGGAGTTAGCGGGCTTCACTCGGAGTCGACTGTATCGTCCCTGTGGTGGGCGAGCCGTCTCGACTGCGAAGCGACAAGCGGCCGGTTCCGCGGCGGCTCTCGAGCGAGTACGAGCGCGTGATCGCGACTGCGGCCGCGGGCTTCGGCTGAGGGTGCGCTATCTGGCTGGACGACTCGTTGCGCTCGATCGGGCTCAACGGGTACCGGCCCGCGAGTCCCGGTGGGGCTTCGTCGACGGAGACGAACGGGAAGCCGCGCGTGGCCCGCAAGGGGCCCTCGGTGTCGTACGTCCATGGTGCGTACGCGGCGCTCGACGCGACCGTGGCCGCACCGTCGACGCTCGCTCGACGATCACGGGGCGGCTCGACGAACACGCCACGGCTCGAAGGGGGCCGTGCGCGGTCGCTCCACGACCTCCGTCAAGGAGCCCAGAAACAAAGAGGCCCCGCCAAGGCGAGGCTCTCTCCGACTCCCCGGACTGGACTCGAACCAGTAACCCTTCGGTTAACAGCCGAATGCTCTGCCAATTGAGCTACCGGGGAAGGTTCCAGACCATCGGCTGGATCAGCACCGCATTTTAGCCGAGCTCACGAATAGCGTCGTTGACGCGTCCGAGCGACGAGCGGAGCTCTCCAGCTTTCTCCTGCAGCTCCGAGCTCACAGCCTGGTCGAGCTCACGACGCAGCATGCGTTCCTCGAGCCTGAGCAGGAGCTGGCGCGTCGTCCGCTCGTCGATCGCCTCGCGCGCTGCCCGCGCGTCGAGCTCGGCGAGCGCCGAGACGACGTTCTCCTCCGCGACCGAGCCGTCGACGAGATGATCCCGAAGCGCGCGATGCGGCGCGTCGAGAAACGCGTCAGCGGGAAGTTCGCCAAGTGCCGGCACGAGGTCCGGGTGCGCAATGCACCCGGCGAGAAGATCCCGCTCAAGTCTGTCTCCGGTCTCCAGCATTCGCTCACCGCGCGCCGCGACCGTGGCGGCTGATGCGGGCACGAGGGTCGCCTGGGTCTCGCGCGGGAGATCGAGCCGGTCTGCGGCAAGCCGCATCGCGTCGAGTCGGTCGGGCGAGTCCGGCGCCCGGCCGAGCACCTCGCGGACCTGCTCGAAGCCCTCTTGGCGGTTCGGCGCACGGTCGAGCGCGAGCCTAACACGGTAGACCAGGTAGCTCTCGGCGTGATCGAGTCCCGCAAGGAACTCCTCCGGTGCGTCGGCCGGGTCTTTGCCGGGTGGAAGGGCAACGACCTTGACGTCAAAGCCCTGCCCCACCGCGAGCTCCATTCCGCGCAGCGTGGCGTCCTGCCCGGCGAGATCGGAATCGAAGCACAGCACGACCCGCCTCGTGAAGCGTCCAAGCTCGGTGAGCTGCTGCTCGGTGAGCGCCGTGCCCATGGAAGCGACCGACGTGAGCAGGCCCGACTGGTGGAGAGCGATCACGTCCGTGTATCCCTCGACGATGATCGCGCGGTCTTCCTTTGCGATCGTCGCCCGCGCGAGGTCGAGGCCGTACACGACGGAGGCCTTCCGGAACAGCTCACCTTCGGGCGAGTTGACGTACTTCGCGTTGATCGTGTACTCCACCCACGGCAGCTCGCGCGCCCCGAAGCCGACGACGCGGCCGCGCGCGTCGGAGAGCGGGAAGATCAGACGCTCGCCGAAGTAGTCGTTGCCGCGTCGGTTGATCAGCCCGACCGACGCAAGCTCGTCGCGTGTGTAGCCGCGCTCGACCGCCTTGCGCGCGACCTCGTCGCCGCCAGGCGAGTAGCCGAGGCGGAACGCGCGGAGCGCGTCGGCCTCGAGTCCACGTTCGTCGAGGTAGGCGTGCGAACGCTCGCCCGCCCGACCTTCCCACAGCTGACGCTCGAAGAAGCGCGCCCCCGCGTCTAGCAGGTCGAAGAGCCGGTCGCGCCGGGCCCGGCGCATCTCCGCTTCGGGAGAGTCCTCCTCGTACTCCAGAGGCACGCGGCAGCGGTGGGCCAGCCACTCGACTGCCTGGACGAAATCGAGACCCTCGGTCTCGCGGATGAAGCTGATCAGGTCGCCACCGACGCCGCAGCCGAAGCAGTGATAGAGCTTGCGCTCGGCGTTGACAGAGAAGCTCGGCGTGCGCTCGTCGTGAAACGGGCACCGTCCCACCCAGCGCGAGCCGACGCGTCGGAGCTGGGTGCGCGCACCGACGATCTCGACCATGTCGGCAACATCGACCACCTGCTCGACGGATGTCCGCTTGATCAGCGCCATGCAAGCGCGAAACGATCGGTCATTCCGGCAACGTAGTCCGTCACGCGCTGCGCGAGGTCGCCGGGGCGGTCATCAGGGAGCTTCTCGGGCTGCTCCACCAGTCCCGCGAAGATCTCCCGGACGGTCGTCGTCGCCAGCTCTCTCCCCTCCTGTGCGGCGGGGCCAAGGTACACCTCGTCGAACATGAAGCGACGGAGATCGAGCATGGCGGTGCCGATGTCGTCGCTCTGGACGATGCCCGCGGCTTCCGCCGAGGATTCGACGACGTCATGGACGAGGGTGTCGATACGTTCCGAGCCAGTCGTGCCGAGGAGCGAAATCGCGTCGGCGGGCAGATCGTCGGCAGACAGTACGCCGGCGCGGATGGCGTCGTCGATGTCGTGGTTGAGATATGCGACGCGGTCAACGAGCCGCACGATCTTTCCCTCGAGCGTCGCCGGTTCGTTCGGCCCCGTGTGGTTCAGGATTCCGTCGCGTACCTCGACAGTGAGGTTGAGCCCTGCGCCGTCGTTCTCCAACTCGTCCACGACGCGGAGCGAATGGACGTTGTGGCGAAACTGCCGTCCGAACGTCTCGCCCAGAATCGCGTCGAGCGCGCTCTCGCCGATGTGCCCGAAGGGCGCGTGACCGAGGTCGTGCCCGAGGGTGATCGCCTCGACGAGGTCCTCGTTGAGGCGGAGCGCACGAGCCACGGTGCGCGCAATACCCGCCGTCTCGAGCGTGTGTGTAAGGCGTGTCCTGAAGTGATCGTCGGTTGGCGCGATGAATACCTGGGTCTTGCGCTTGAGGCGGCGGAAGGCCTTCGTGTGCACGATGCGGTCGCGGTCGCGTTGAAACGCCGTGCGGACCGCGCACTCGGTCTCCTCGAGCTCGCGGCCCCGAGTGGAGTACGAACGCACCGCAAGCTCCGACAGCGTGGCGGCCTCGGCCTCGTCGATTCGGCCCTTGAAGCCGTCTCCCGTCGGCCCGGATTCACAGCTCATGCCGTCAGCGTACTTTGATGATCATTGCTCGCCGCGGGCCCGACCTGGAATCGGCCGCTCGACCCGTGCCTACTCGGAAACGAGAGGTGTCAGATGATCACGGGAACGGTGCCGCCATCCGCACTCCAGGCGGCACCCGTGACGTAGCTCGCCCGCTCCGAGCAGAGAAACGCGATCACGCCGGCGATCTCCTCGGGCTCGGCAAGCCGCCCGATCGGCCGGCCCGCTCCCACGCCTTTGAGCACCTCGTCGCGACTCTTGCCCGACTTGAGCGACAGCTGATCGGCGAGACCGCCCTCCGCCAACCAGGCAGGCGAGGCGGTTGGCCCCGGAGCGACCGCGTTGCAGAGAACACCGTCCTTCGTGTACAGGTCCGCAACAAGCCGGGACAGTGAAAGGACGGCGGCCTTGGTCACGGTGTAGTCCGGCATGCCAGTCGACGGACGCTTTCCGGCGGTCGAGCTGACGTTGACGATCCGTCCGTACCCCCGCTCCCGCATGCCCGGCAACACCGCGCGGATCGTCCGGATGTAGCTCATCACGTTGAGCTGCCAGAGCGAGTTCCACTCCTCGTCGGTCACAGCCATGAAGTCGACCTGGCGCGCAAGACCAACGTTGTTGACGAGGCAGTCGATCTGACCGAGCTCTCGCTCCGCGGTCGCGATCAGCGTGCCGACGCCGGCTGCATCGGCGACGTCGGCGGCGACTCCAAGCGCGGCTCCGACGTCAGCGGCCGCCCTGGTCACGCCCTCCTCGCCGCGACCGTTTACCACGACCCGAGCGCCTTCGGCGGCGAGGATGCGGGCAGCCTCGAGGCCGATGCCGGCGGTCGATCCGGTGACAACGCAGACGCGATCCTGAAGGCCGAGTTCCATGAGCGACGGCGTACGATACCCGACAGACCCTGGCGAGCTTCGTGGCTCAGGCGCCTGCGGTCTCGCACCGCCAGTGGTCGGCGTTGACCGGCGACGACCGCGCGTCGAACTGCGACGCCAACGGTCGGCGGCTAGAGTGACCTCAGACCCTCGAACCGCTCCGGTACCCGAACCGTCGGGAAAGACGCGCGAGAGGTGTCACACATCGATGGAGGACTTCAGCAGTAAGTACAAGGGCGAGCAGGTCGAGCTCGGACTGTTTGGCGGGGAATACCTCGATGGCGTGCTTACCGCCTTCTGCACCGTCGACCACGTGCCCCACATCGAGCTCAGCGGCCACATCCTCGTACCGCTCCAAAACGTTGCCTCTCTGCATTGCTCGAGCCGCTGCGACGCGCCCGAGCCGGACTGGCCACCGCGGGGGCTCGCAGAAGACGAAGAAGGCGTGTAGCCGGTCGGATTGCCGAGGAGATGAGCGCCTTCCCGGCCCCTCCCGAAGCCACGTTCCCGAGCATCTGGAACCTTGCCAAGGCAACGTTCCTGCTCGGCGGCTTCGCGCTCGCGCTCGGCGGGCTCGCCTGGTGGCTCGGCGGTCTGTCGGTTGGCGCACTTGGGCTGGCGGTCGGCGTGATCGCCGGGGCGACACTCCTCGCGACAGGGGACCGCGTTCTCCTCGGCATGGTGGAGGCGGAAGAGCTGCCGCCCGAAGACGCCCCGGCCCTGGCGCAGATGCTCCATCGCCTCGCCGAGAACATGGACGTCCACGTCGACCAGCTTTACGCGATCGAGGATGACCACCCGAGGGCGTTCGCACTTGGCCGAAGCCCCCGCCACGCAGCTCTCGTCGTCACGACCGGCTTCCTTTCGATGGCGAGTATCGACGAGCTCGAAGGCCTGCTCGCACACGAGCTGGCACACGCACGCCATCGCGACACGCTCGTTCAGACCCTCGTCGTCGTGATTGCGGCAACCGTGCTCGAGCTAGCGCGGTTCGCCGGACCGCTTAAACGAGCCGCCCTCTACGTGCTCGGCCCACTCGCCGGCAGCATCGTGCAGCTGTTCCTCTCCACCCGGCGAGAGTTCGCGGCAGACACGGTCGCCGACCGGGTGAGCGTCAACCCGAACGTCGTCGTAACCGGCCTGGAACGCCTCGACCGCGCGTCGGAACTCGTTCCCTTCTCGGCCAACCCGGCGACCTCGCCGCTGTACACGATCGATCCGTTCGACGACGACGGGCTCGCCGGCTGGTTCTCGACCCATCCCCCGTTGCCCGAACGCCTGGCGCGACTCGGTCGGCGGGAGGCCGTTCGCCTGGACCAGGTGCCGCCGCCCGGAGAGGCGCGCAACGCTCGTCAATAAAGAACGAGGGCCGCTCTCGCGGCCCTCGTTGGATTAATTCCGGCGGCGACCTACTCTCCCAGGGGGTTGCCCCCCAAGTACCATCGGCGCAGACGGGCTTAACTTCTCTGTTCGGAATGGGAAGAGGTGTTTCCCCGCCGCTAAGACCACCGGAAAGCTGTGAGAATACGCGATCGGTCGCGCACACCCTCAAAACTCCATAGCGACATAAAACGGTGTTCATAATCAAGACCTCGGGTTATTAGTACAGGTACGCTGAACACGTTGCCGTGCTTACACGTCCCGCCTATCAACGTGGTGTTCTACCACGACCCTTACTCCCTTAAAGGGATGGGAGGCCTCATCTCGAGGTGGGCTTCCCGCTTAGATGCTTTCAGCGGTTATCCCATCCAGACGTAGCTAACCAGCAGCGCCGTTGGCACGACGACTGATACACCAGCGGTCCGTTCATCCCGGTCCTCTCGTACTAGGGACGACTCCTCTCAAGCCTCCAACGCCCGTGGCGGATAGGGACCGAACTGTCTCACGACGTTCTGAACCCAGCTCGCGTACCGCTTTAATGGGCGAACAGCCCAACCC
>JAUVPB010000139.1 GCA_030598925.1 Actinomycetes bacterium | reverse complement strand
TACGACACCCAAGCTGACGCGCACGCCGCGAGGCTCGCCCGTCACTTCGCGGAATCACAGTCGCTTCTCGGAGTCGAGTAGCTCCGGCACTACTCGATCGTGACCGGCGAGCGGGCGCTCGCGGCGCACGCCTACGACGAGGCGATCGGCCACTTCGAGAACGCCCGTGAAGCCACGCCCAGTAACGCGACTGAAGCCGAGACCGCCAATCTCCTGTTCGGCCTTGCGCGAGCGGAGCTTGGCGCGCGCGAGCTCTTCGATGTCGGCCACGCCCTCGAGTACCTCTGCCAGGCGTTCGATCTCTTCGTCGACGCGGACGAGCCGCAAAAGGCTGTCGAGGTGGTCGCGCAACCTCTTCCGCCCGTCTACGAGACAACCGAGCTCCCCGAGCGCATCGCGAGAGCTCTCGAGCTGGCCGATACGGTCTCGCTCGAGCACGGACGTCTGCTGGTCAACGCCGGCTGGTTCGCAGGAACGCACGAGGCCGACTACGACCGCGCCCGCGACGCATTCGAGCGCTCGCTGAGCATCGCGCGCAACTTGGGCGACACGTCGCTTGAGGGCCGAGCGCTGCTCAGCTCCTCCCAGGTTGACTACTGGCATCTGGACTGGCAAGGATGCTGGGAGAACGGCCTCAAAGCTGCCGAGCTCGCCGCTCGCAACCGCGACCAGCACGGAGACATGCTGGCAAGCGAATGGATTGCGCGAGTTGCGCTCGTCCGCGGCGAGCCCCGGCAAGCGCGCGCACAGATGGCCACCGCGCTCGAGCTAGCCGAGAAACTGCGAGAACGCTCCTGGCTGGGCACGACTCACGTCATGGGCGCCATCGTCTCGATGCTCGAAGGCGACTGGGCGGCAGCGCGCGGGTTCAGCGACCGGGGCCTCGCGCTCCAGCCACGCGAGCCGAGGAACCTCGCAATCCGTGCGCTGATCGAGGCGCAGGTCGGCGGGAGCGCCAGCAGCGATGCGTACCTCGAGCGGCTGCTGGACCCGGCGCGGCGCAGCGCGTGGGGCCAGTGGGATCGGGCCGCAGTCGCGTCCTTTATCCCGCTCATCGGCCGCTTGACAGGAGAGACGACAAGCTACGACCTCGCGGGAGCGGAGGGGAACGCCGCGCTCGCGTCCTCAGCAGCGCCGTTCCAGCGGGAGCTGTGGCCGAGGATCGGCCTTGGTCTAATCGCATCGCATCGCAACGACCCCGACGCGACCAGCGACCATTACGCGTGGCTGAAACAGCAGCAGGGAACCGCGGTCATGGGGCTCGGGCTCGCGGTCGACCGGCTGCTCGGAATTCTCGCCTCATCGATGGGTGACCACGGCGCCGCGGCGCAACATTTCGACGATTCCCTCGGCTTCTGCAGCCGGGCCGGTTATCACCCGGAGCTCGCTTGGACCGCAAGCGACTACGCCCAGCTCCTTCTCGAGCCGTCGACGCCCGCGGCACGCGACCGGGCCCGCGACCTGCTCGACAGCTCGCTCGAGACAGCCCGTGAGCTCGAGATGCACCCGCTCATCGAACGTATCTCGGGTCAGCGAGAGGCGCTCAGGGCCTAGGTGTTACAACGAGGTCGCCGGTCAGGTCGCGTCGACGAACTCCATGCCGTACTTCCTGCCGACAGCGGCGATGTGGCCCGGGTTGTCGGCGTCCGTCACCATTTCCCGGAAAGCCTGCTCGATCCCGGCAGGCGCGAAGAAGATGAGCAGTCGGGCTGTTCGATCGGTCTCGTTCCTGAAGTTGTGGACGACCCCCTTGGGGATGTTGATCCAGCTGCCCGTTGTGCCAGCGATCCGCTTGCCGTCAGCCCAGAAGGTCACTTCACCCTCGAGCACGTAGAACGCCTCTTCCTCGCGCGTCTGGACATGAGGGGGCGGCCCTCCGCCAGGCGGCACGACGCCTTCCATCGAGAAGTACTGTCCGTCGGTGTCCTCGCCGGTGAGACGAAACGTGTAGTGGTCGCCGGCGCCGTGCAGGACCTCGGTTCCGTCACCAGGTCTGGCAACAGCTGCTTTTCGATCGGTCATCAGTCATCCTCCTCGAGCTGTTTCGATCGGTGCTCAGAGTTCGGTGCGTTCGGCTACCTGACCCGCGGCGTCCCGAAGCCGTTCGCGCAACTCGACGAGCGTGTCGAGCTCGTCGCTCGTGAAGGTGTCGAAGATCGCACGGTCGAGCGGCTCGAGCAGAAACCAGCGGATTCCTCAACGGACCGGCGCAACAGTGGGTCGAGGAACTCAGCGAGCTCGTCCTCGAGCATGGACTAGACACGTTCGTCCTCTGGACAGAGGGTGAGCTGCTCGAGCAGACACACAAGTATGCGGAGATCGCTGCCGCCGTCCGCTCCGAGGTCGCGAGCGCGCGCAGGTAGGCCCGGCGGAGCCCGACCCGCTAGGCACTCACCCACTCGCGCGCATCGGCGAGCTCGCCCGTGCCAAACACTCTGACGTCGCCGGGGATCATCCAGCCGAACACGGTGATCGAATGGCGCATCCAGTCCTTGTCGGTGACGATCGCAATCCGCTCGTAGCTCGCAGGGTGGCGAACGCCGAGCTTCATGTCATCCCACGCGGCGCCGAGCGTGTACCCGTCGTAGTCATCGCCGATGACGTAGAGGAACCGCACCTTCCCGTGCTGCTCCCTCGCCGCCTCGATTGCCGGCACGAGGATGTCTCTGTAATCGCCGTCCTCGACCTTCCCCTTCGCCTCGACCCCGACCACGCCTTCGGGCAGATCCTGGATCACCTCGAGCATGACGAACTCCCTTCGTTGCTACGCGGGCCGCCGCCGACGGACTCCTGGGCCCGGGAACCGAGCCCGCGTACAGATGTTCAGCAAACGTTGGGACGCTACCGCAGGAGCGCGGGGCGCGGGGCGCGGGGCGCGGGGCGCCTTGTACCAACGCGGCGCCACAAAGCATCGTTAGGGTGCTCCGAGCCAACCGGGAGCCCTGCAGTGAACCGAATCGGAGTCGATGTCGGCGGCACGTTCACCGATTTCGTCCTTGCGGACGGAGACGGAGCCATTCACCTGCTCAAGGTGCCATCGACTCCGACCGACCCGGCACGCGCGACTCTCGAAGGCGCAGCCCAACTGATCGAGCAAGCTTCGCTCACGACCGAGGAGATAGGGAGTTTCCTCCATGGCACGACGGTCGTCACGAACATCGTGCTCGAGCACAACGGCGCCCGCGCGGGAATGATCACGACGGAGGGCTTCCGCGACGTCCTCCACATTGCGCGCCACAAGCGGCCCCGCAACTTCTCGCTTCACGACGAGCTACCGTGGCAGCGTTACCCGCTCGCACCGCGCAGCCTCCGCATCGCGGTGCCCGAGCGCATCATCCCGCCCGACGGCGACGCGCTCGTCGAGCTCGACGAGACCGCGGTTCGCAACGCGGCCCGGCAACTTGCTGCAGAGGGGGTCGAGGCCGTCTCGATCTGCTTCCTGTTCTCGTTCCTCAACCCCGCGCACGAGCAGCGCGCGAAGGCGATCGCGGAGGAGGAGATGCCGGACGCGTTCGTGTGCGCGAGTCATGAGATCGCATCGATGTATCGCGAGTACGAGCGGTTCTCGACAACGGCGTTGAACACGTACGCGGGGCCGAAGACGTCTCGCTACATCGCCCAGCTCGGGGACGGACTGCGCGAGATGGGCGTCGCGGGTGAGCTCCGCCTGATGCAATCCGACGGAGGAGTGACCGGCGGGGCTGCGGCGAGCGACAAGCCGGTCAACCTGCTGATGTCGGGTCCGGTGGCAGGTCTGATCGGCGGCGTCTGGGCCGGCCGGCTGGACGGCTACGAATCCGCCATCACGCTCGACGTAGGCGGAACGTCGGCGGATATCGGCGTCGCCCCGAATGGCCGAGCCAAGACACGCCATCTGATGGATACGCGAGTAGGCGGATACGACGTGATCGTCCCGATGCTCGACCTCGAGACGATCGGTGCCGGCGGTGGCTCGATCGCGCACGTCGACGCCGGCGGGATGTTCACCGTGGGCCCGCAGAGCGCGGGCGCCGATCCGGGGCCGGCAGCCTACGGTCTTGGCGGCGAGTTACCGACGACGACGGACGCGAATCTCGTGCTCGGCCGGCTACGAGCCGACAGCCTGCTCGGCGGCAAGATGACACTCGACATCGAGCGCGCACGACGAGCGCTCGAGGAGCACGTGGCCAAGCCGCTCGGAATGAGCGCGGCAGAGGCGGCGCTCGGCACGGTCACGATCCTCAACCACAACATGACCCAGGCGATCGAGCTGAACAGCGTTCGTCGCGGCTACGACCCGCGCGACTTCGCGCTCGTTGCGTTCGGAGGCGCCGGGCCACTCCACGCGTGCGACGTAGCGCGGGCGCTGCGCGTACCGACTGTGATCGTGCCGCCTGCACCAGGCATCACCTCTGCGATCGGACTCCTCGCTTCCGACATCACGCGAACCGTCGGGCGCACGGTCTTCCAGATCTCGGGGCGTGCTGACGTGAAGCGGCTCGAGCGCGAGTTCACGGAGATCGAGACCGACGTGCGGGAACGTCTCGTCGCTGACGGCATCGCACCGGCCGATCTCACCATGGCGCGCGAGGCCGATTGCCGCTACGTCGGCCAGGGCTATGAGCTGCGAGTGCCCTTCCCGGCCGGCGCCGTGACAGCCGACACGCTCGCCGTCGTCGCCGAGTCGTACCACGCCGCCCACGACCGCGAGTACGGCGGGCGCTTCGACGACATGGAGGTCGAGATCGTCAACGTGCACATCGTCGGCGTCGGCAAGGGCGACGGGCTCACCTGGGCCGAGCTCGAGCCGGGCGGCGTCGATCCCGCGCCCGCGCTCGTGGGTACGGCGCCGATGATCGTCGAGCAGGCTGGATCGCCGACCGAGGTCGAGGCCCGCCATTACGACCGCGCGCTACTCCGGGCCGGGAACGTGGTTGAGGGGCCGGCTTTGATCCTCCAGCGCGACTCGACGACCTACCTCCCCCCTGGGTTCACGGGCACGGTCTCGACGAGTGGCAACGTGATCGTCGCCGTCCCGATCGAGGAGGACGGCAGCGACGCGGTCGCCGTCGCGAACGGGAGCGTGGCCGAGGTCGACAAGGTGACGGAGCGTGTCATCGGCGGAGCGCTCGACTCCGTCGCGAAGGAGATGGGCTCGGCACTCTGGCGCATGGCCTTCTCGAGCATCATCCGAGAGTCCGAAGACCTGGGCGCAGGCATCTTCGACGCTGAGGGACGCATGCTGTGCGAAAGCGACCAGACGCCGATGCAGTTCGGCGCGCTTTCGGGCAACATCCGCGGAATCATCGACCTGCTTGGCGACGACATCGCTGACGGGGACGTGATCATCCACAACGACCCCTACCGCGGCGCTTCCCACTCCAGCGATATCTGCGTTGTGACGCCGATCTACTGGGAGGGCGAGGTGATCGCCTACTCGGCGAACGACGCCCACTGGATCGACATCGGCGGTGGCGCGCCAGGCTACAACGAGCAGGCGATCGATCTCTGGGCAGAGGGCGTACACCTCCCCGCGCTCAAGCTCTACGAGCAGGGGACGCTCAACGAGCAGGTCGAGCGCATGCTGTTCGCCAACGTGCGGACACCCGCGATCAACCGCGGCGACCTGCGCGCCCAGCTCGCCTCCGTCGAGCTCGGGAAGCGGCGCTTCCTCGAGCTCGTCAGTCGGTACGGACCGACCGTCGTTATCGAAACGGCCAGCCGGTGGATGGACTACGCAGAGCAGCGACTGCGGGAGGCGATCGCGGCGATCCCCGACGGCGACTACGAGGCCGAAGGCCACATGGACGACAACGGGCTCGATCGCGACACGCCGGTCCGCATCAAGGTCACGGTCAGGGTGCGCGGCGACACGCTGACGCTCGACCTCGACGGAACGCATCCCGAGTCACCGAGTGCCTTCAACGCGCCGTTCGAGGGCACGACGCTCGTGACCGCGTACTACATCGTGCGCACGCTCCTGCTCGATGAGGTGCTGATCGACCAGTACGTGCCGCAGAACGACGGCATCTTCAGACCGATCTCGGTTGAGGCGCCGCTCGGCTGCCTGTTCAACCCTCGCTTTCCGCGAGCGTGCACCTCACGATTCACGCAGGCGCAGCGACTCGCCGACCTTGTGATCCAGGCGCTCGCGCCGGCGATTCCCGAGCAGGCGACCGCCGGCAACTCAGCCTCGTGCGAGGCCGCGGCCTACGCGATCTTCCTGCCCGAGCGAGAGCAGTACCAGGTACACGTCGAGATCAACGAGGGCTCGTACGGTGGCCGGCTCGAACGGGACGGCATGGACTCGGTCGACTGCCTCGTCGCCAACACGAGGAACAATCCGATCGAGGAGCTCGAATCCCACTACAAGATCCGCACCGAGCGCTACGAGTTGCGCGACGAGCCGGCGGCGCCCGGGAAGTGGCGCGGAGGCATCGGCATCGTGCGTGAGAACAGATTCCTGGCCGACGGGTTCGTGTCTCTCCAGGGTGATCGGCACCTAGAGGCTCCCCACGGGATCTTCGGTGGCGCCGCGGGCCGGGTCGGCACGACCACGAAGAACCCGAGGACGCCCGAGGAGGAGGCCCTGCCGGCGAAGCTCGCGGGACTCCCGATGAAGGACGGTGACGTCCTCCGCATCGTGACGCCGTCGGGCGGCGGCTACGGCGATCCATTCGAGCGCGACCCCGCGCTCGTGCTCCAGGATGTCAACGACGATCTCGTGCCCGGCGAGACCGTCGAAGAACATTACGGCGTGATCATTCGCGATAGGAAGATCGACGAGCAGGCCACCGCGGCGTTGCGAAAGGCACGACGCGACGCAGGCAAGGAGAGCACATGACCGCGACGGAGACAGACGAGCGCCAGGGACTCGAAGCCTGGCGCGTCATCGCGACCATCCCCGAGTTTCCGCTCGTCTACGACGAGACGGCGCTCATGGTCATCGACCTGACGATCGGTCAGATCGCACGCGACGGCGACCGCTACATGCGCATCTGCGAGGCGGGCATGGGGAAGGACGCCGAGTACGCGTACGGGCGCTGCGACAACCTCGTCGTCCCGAACGCGCGCCGGCTCGTCGACGCGTTTCACGACAATGGCGCCCCCGTCATCTACACGACCTGTGCGTCGCTACGCGGCGACGGGTCCGATCAAACCTGGCGCCATCGCGCGTTCGGGCACATCTGCGCCGCCGACTCACGCGACGCGCAGGTCGTCGACGCGCTGGCTCCCGGCCCCGACGACATGCTGCTGGTCAAGACGGGCTCGAGCGCCTTCAACTCGACCAATATCGAGCATCTCATGCGCAACATGGGCGTGACGACCGTCGTCCTGACCGGCGTCTGGACCAACAGCTGCGTCGAGGGAGCGGCGAGAGACGCCGGCGACCGTGACTTCAAGGTGATCCTCGCGGAAGACTGCTGCGCTGCCATGAGCCCCCGCGGCCACAACGCCGCACTCGAATACCTGGACCGAAACTTCTGCCACGTCAAGTCGACAGACGAGATCATTGACCGGCTCGCGG
>JAUVPB010000298.1 GCA_030598925.1 Actinomycetes bacterium | reverse complement strand
TCTGCAAGCGCGACGCGGATCGCGTCGAGGTAGGTGACGGTGCTCATGCGCCGGTCACCTTAGCCGAGTCCAGTTGACGGTAGGCTCATCGCGCCAACAGGAGGAGGAGACGGTGACGGACGGCGCGGGACGCAGGTTGCGAACGGCCGAGGAGTACCTCGCGGGGCTCAGAGACTCACGCGAGGTCTACTACCAGGGGGAGCGGGTCGACGACGTGACCACCCACCCAGAGCTCGGCATCGTCTCTCGCCATGCATCGCTTGATTTTCAGTTCGCGGAAGAGCCTGGAAACGTCGAGCTAGCGGTCACCGATGGCTACTCGACGTACTATCAGCTGCCGCGTAACGGAGATGACCTGCGCCGCCGCTCCGCGCTGATCGAGGCGGCCACGGCCTTCGGAAAGACGCTTGTCCTGCTGATCAAGGAGATCGGCACCGATGCGCTCGTAGCGCTCCACCGGGTGGCCTACGAGACGCGGTACGCAGACAACGTCCAGGCGTTCTACGAGCGCTGCCGCGATCGCGACCTCGCGCTAGCTGTCGCGCAAACCGACGTCAAGGGCGATCGGTCGAAGGGACCGAGCGGCCAGGTCGATCCGGACATGTATCTGCGGGTGGTAGAGAGGCGTGACGACGGTGTCGTGGTGCGCGGCGCGAAGGTGCACACGTCGTACACGCCGAACGTCGACGAGGTGATCGTGCTGCCGACGCGCGCGATGCGCGAGGGGGAGGAGGACTGGGCGATCGCTTTCGCGATCCCGATCCCGACGCCCGGGTTGAAGCTGCTCTGCTCCGACTACCTGCACTCCGACAACGATCCATGGACGCGACCGATCTCGTCGCAGCACAAGATGGTCGAGACGCTGACCGTCTTCGACGACGTATTCGTGCCGAGCGACTGCATCTTCCTCGACGGAGATACGCAGAAGGCCGGCGAGCTTGCGCTGACGTTCGTCGAGCATCACCGCTTCACCGCCGTCTCTTACAAGCTACCGCTCGTCGATGCCCTCGTCGGCCTGGCGGGTCTGCTCGCCGAGGCGAACGGCATCGAGCGTGCCTCACACGTGCTGGACAAGCTGGTGGCTCTGATCGGGTACGCCGAGACCGTCCGCGGCCTCACCCACCTCGCCGCGGACCGCTACCGCGTCGATGAGCCGACCGGGATCGCCTACCCCGACCCGATGACGACGAACCTCGCGAAGTGGACGTTCGCTCGCGACTACCACGACGCGGTCGAGCACGTGATCGACATCGCCGGCGGGCTGCTCGTGACCGGCCCGGGCGGACCGGACTGGCGCAGTGACGAGCTGCGGCCCTACCTCGAGAAGTACTTCGCCGGCGCGACTCCCGCTGCTGAGCGGCTCGCCCTGATGAACGTCGCGAGCGACCTGCTGGCACGCGAGTACGCGGGCTATCAGAGCGTGCTCGCGATCCACGCAGAGGGGTCACTCGAGGCGGAGAAGCTGATGATCTACCGCTCGTACGATCCATCGAACGCGATCGCGTTTGTGAAGCAACTCGCCGGGCTCGAGCTCGAGTAAGCGAGCGCCAGCCGGCACATTCGGGGGAGGCCGGCGGCGCTGCCGGGAACGACTGGCTGCCGTGCTACCGCGTCTGGGGGAAGCCCAGGTCGACCTTGCTCGTCGCCGGATCTGGCCAGCGACTCGTGACGACCTTGCCGCGCGTATAGAAGTGAATGCTGTCCGGGCCATAGGCGTGCGAGTCACCGAAGAGCGACGCCTTCCAACCCCCGAAGGAGTAGTACGCCACGGGCACGGGAATCGGCACGTTGATGCCGACCATGCCGGCGTTGACGTCGAACTGAAACTGCCGTGCGACGCCGCCGTCGCGTGTGAAGATCGCCGTGCCGTTGCCGTACCGGTTCTCGTTGACGAGCGAGACGGCCTCCTCGTAGGTGTCCGTGCGTACGACGGCGAGCACGGGCCCGAAGATCTCGTCCTGGTAACAGTCCATCTCGGGCGTGACGTTGTCGATCAGTGAGGCGCCGAGGAAGAACCCGTCGCCGTCGACCTCGAGCTCTCGCCCGTCAGCGACGATCTTGGCGCCCTGCTCGGCGCCCTGCTCGATGTAGGAAGCGACCTTGTCGCGGTGGTCACGGGTGATGAGCGGGCCCATCTCGGAGTCCGGTTCGAGGCCGGGTCCGACCTTGACGTTCGGCAGGCGATCCTGAATCGCCGCGATCAACGAGTCTGCTATATCACCGACGGTGACGACGGCGGAGATCGCCATGCAGCGTTCTCCGGCCGAGCCATACGCTGCACTCACGGCGGCGTCGGCGGCCATGTCGACATCGGCGTCAGGCAGGACGATCATGTGATTCTTGGCCCCGCCGAGGGCCTGTACCCGCTTACCGTGTTTCGTGCCGTTTGCGTAGATGTACTGGGCGATCGGCGTCGAGCCGACGAACGACACGGCACCGACGTTCGGGTGCTCGAGTAGGCGGTCGACTGCAATCTTGTCACCGTTGACGACGCTGAAGACGCCATCCGGAACCCCGGCCTCTTTCAGCAGTTCCGCAACGAACAGTGAGGCGCTCGGATCCTTCTCCGATGGCTTCAAGATGAAGCAGTTTCCGCAGGCGAGCGCGGGGGCCCACATCCACATGGGCACCATCGCCGGGAAGTTGAATGGCGTGATGCCGGCAACGACACCGAGTGGTTGGCGGATCGAGTACACGTCGATGCCAGAGGACGCCTGCTCGGAGAAGTCGCCTTTGAGGAGTGTCGGGATGCCACACGCGTACTCGACCACCTCGAGGCCGCGGGCCACCTCGCCCATCGCGTCGGACAGGACCTTGCCGTGGTCGGGGGTGAGCAGCCACGCGCTGTGTTCGCGGGGCGGGTGTGGGAGCACTCGGCTTATGTATTAGATCGAGGCTCGCGGGGC
>JAUVPB010000254.1 GCA_030598925.1 Actinomycetes bacterium | reverse complement strand
TGGGCGCGACCACCGCGGTCGGCGTGAGGATCGGCGCAGACGCCATCGTTGGCAACGGCTGCGTGCTGAAAGTTGACGTGCCGGCGGGCACGATCGTCGCTGCAGGCACCGTCTGGCCGAAGAGCTAAGCTCCGCCGGCTCGTATGCCGGCGCTGGGCGCGCGTCGCTAGGTCAGGCCACCGCCGTATCGCCACGGCCGGCCGGCGAAGCGGATGCCGCGCTTGCGACAGAACTCGCGCGTCGAGTCCGTCACTGTGCCGCCCGTTCCGTGCACCGTGCGGCCGACGAGATCGAGCACCGTCCAGCCCGCGGGTGCCTCGGTAGCACTGAGCGCAAGGGTCATCACGACCGACTCGCCATCGGCCGGTGGGAGCTGTTCGGCGCGCTCGAGCGCGCCGATGAACGCGACCTGTCCCGCGACGTCTGGTGCCGCGACCGTGAAGCAACGTGCTGGGTCGGTCGACAGCCAGCTCACGTCGTGGCCTCGGAGCGACAGCAGTTCGTAGAAGTCGTCGAGCATCCGGTGCGCCAGCTCGGCGCGACGAGGCGCTGACAGCCGCATTTGTGCCTCGCCGGCCGGGCGTGCGGGGACACCGATCGCAAGCTTGCCGGCGGGTATGTCCGACACGACGTAGGAGTTGGACGCGACGATTGCGCCCTGGCCGATTCTGCAGCCCGCGTACACGACGGCACCGAGGCCTACCTGGGCGTAGTCCTCCACGACCACCGCTGCGAACCGATTCTCATACCCCTCGAGTAGGGAGTGACCGATGTTGTGCGTGACGATCATCGCGCGCTGGGTCACGAAGGTCTCGCGGCCGATGAGCACTGGGCGGCAGACGTTCACGAAGATCTCGTCGCCCAGGAACGCGAGGTCGCCGATCGCGACGATCGCCCACGGATCTCGGTGGCCGCCGCCGCCGATCCGGATCGAGCGGCCTGCGTGCACGTTGGCCCCGATGAAGGCACGTCTGCAACGGACCTCGAGGTCGGCCCCCACGTGGGTCAGCTCCCCTACACAGAACGACTCGGCGCACTCGACGCTGGCGCGTGGACCGAGCTGTACACCTGGCTCGAGAATCAGGCGAGGGGCGACCAGTAACGTGCCCTCGCCCAGGCCGACACCGTCGCCGATGATCGCGCCGTTCTCCCGGTAGGCGGCGCACTTCTCGTCGGAGGAAAGGCGGCGGAATGCGTCGGGATCGCCGCGCAGCGAATCAAGGAGCGCCGCGTCGAGTGTCCCCTGCGAACCGTCGCCGGCCCAGGACTCGGGCAACGAGACGCCGGCTGTCGAGACGCCGTCGAGCAGAGACGTCTCGGAGCGGGGCGCTGCGCTCGCGTTTGCGCCGGCGATGAGAGCCTCGACGTCGCCAGTCGTGATGAACCCGCGCTTCTGGACCGAGGTGAGATCGACCCCATGCCGTTGAGCAAGCTCACGCGCCTTTCGCGTTGCCTTTGCGCCATCATCGGGGGCCGAAGCGGGTGTTGGTTGCCTCCGGGCTACCGCTTCCTGCAACTCGGCCTCGGACTCGGCGACAAGACCGACCACACCGCCGAGCTCCACCTCCGAGCCGGCATCGAAGAGATGGACGAGGGTGCCCTCGCCGGGCGACTCGACCTCCACGGTCGCCTTCGTCGTCTCGATCACGCACACCGGCTGGCCGCGGCCGACGGTCTGTCGGTCGCCGACGATCCACTCGGCGAGGAGGGCGAACTCCGTGTTCGCGTCCTCACGCGTGAGCAGCACGTCGAGCACGGTGTCAGACCCGGGTGCCGGTTACGGCGAGGACCGCGTCGACGAGGTCGCGTGAGCCCGGCAACATGGTCTTCTCGAGTGCGGGCGCGGCTGGAACGATCGAATCGGCCGCGCCGACGCGTTGGATCGGGCGGCGCAGGTCATCCCAGGCGCTCGCCTGCACGCGGGCGGCCAGCTCGGCCCCGAATCCGCCTGTGAGCGTCCCCTCCTCGAGCGTGACGAGGGCGCCGGTGCGCCGCACCGATTCGACGATGGGCTCGACCTCGAGCGGCTGCAGCTGGGACAGCGACACGACCTCGCAGAAGATCTCGTGCTCGAGGATCAGGTTGGTCGACGTCTCGACGGCGAGGGACGTCATGCCTCCGTACGTGGCGACGGTAACCGTGTCCTCGCTGAACTCGCTCCCCGACAGCGCAACCGCCGGGTACGGGCCGTCGGTTTCACGGCAACGGAGCTCGTCGATGTATCCACCCTCAGGGCGTCGGAGTGTCCGTCCATACATCAACTTGTTCTCGACGAAGAAGACCGGCTCGTCGTCTTCAACCGCGGCGATCAACAGGGCGCCGACATCGTGGTACTCGCTGATCGCGACGACGGTCACGTTGGGGACCCCGAGCAGTGTCTTCTCGAGCGACTGGCTGTGCGTGGGCCCGTACCCGCGCCCACCGCCCATCGGCAGGCGAATGACGACTGGCACCTGTACCTGGTCGTTGTACATCTCGCGGAACTTCGAGATGCCGTTGACGATCTGGTCGTAGCCGATCGCGATGAAGTCTCCGAACATGATCTCGAGAATCGGCCGGAGACCGCGCATCGCCATCCCCGCCGACACGCCCACGAGCGACGCTTCGCTGATCGGAGTCGTGAGCACGCGCTCAGGCCAGCGGGTGCTAAGGCCCTGGGAGACCTTGAAGGCGCCCCCGTAAGGATCGAGGAGATCCTCTCCGACCAGGTAGACGTCGTCGTCGCGCTCGAATAGCTCGTGCAAGGCTCCGTTGAGCGCGTGGACGCAGCGGTCGGCCATGCTATGCGGCCGCCCCGGCGCTCGCAGAGACCTCGGCGGCGGCGATCTCGTCCAGGAGCCGCGCGTCGCAGGCGTCTTCGAGCCGCTCCCGCTCCTCTGGATCCATCCGGCCTCCGGCGACGACGAGCGGATCGAGCTCGCGACGCTTCTCGATCTCGGCCTCGTCGCGGTAGTCGTCACCCTTGCTGTGCGGGCTAAAACGGTAGGTGTCGATAACGAGAAAGAGCGGCGACTCTTTCTCACGGACTTCGGCGACCGCGTCACGGGCCGCTTCGTGAATCGTCTGCACGTCCGTCGTGTCGAGGTGGCGAGCCTCCACGCCAAACGCTCTCGCGCGCTCCGGGATCGAGCCGGCGACGGTCAGCTCGCTCGGTGTCGTCTGCGCGTAGAAGTTGTTCTCGACGACCATCAGGAGTGGCAGCGACCACACGGAAGCGATGTTCAAGCACTCGTAGACCGTGCCCTGGCCGAGAGTCCCGTCGCCGAGGAAGACCGTCGTGACCGCGCCGCTGGACTTCTCGCGTTCAGCAAGGGCCATGCCGGTCGCCACGGGGATGATGCTGCCCTGGACGCCGTTTGAGTAGAAGTTGCCGTTGCAGAGGTGCTGACTCCCGCCCTTGCCCCCGCAGGTGCCGCCCTCGCGGCCCATCACCTCGCAGAGCAGTCCGCGAACGTCATCGGTGAACGCGAGGTAGTGGCCGTGGCAGCGATGGTTGCTGAACACGACGTCGCGGTTGGGTTCGAGCGCATTGACGACGCCGACGGCGTTGGCCTCCTGGCCGATGCAGGTGTGCGTCGTGCCAACGAGCTTGCCCGCCGAGAACATCTCCAGCAGCGTTTCTTCGAAACGGCGAATCAGGTACATCTGCGCGTAGTAACGCGCACTCGAGAATGCTTGGGCGGGCTGGTCAAGCTGTGCCACGGCTCGAATGCTACGGAAAAGCCGCACGGAGCCCCACGCAGTGGGTGATCGCGTCGCGCTGAAGCCGCT
>JAUVPB010000290.1 GCA_030598925.1 Actinomycetes bacterium | reverse complement strand
CTGAGGCAGTGCGGCAGGAGCAGCTGAAACAAGAGGCTGAGCGGCGGCTTGCTGTCCAGCGCGAGGAAGAAGCGCAGCGAGCTGAACGGCAAGCAGCGCAGCCCGTCCAGACCGATGGGTCGTCCTCCGCCTCACAAGCAGCACCGGCACCCGCGTCGGTGGCCTCGAGTGCACCGCCACCGCCAGCGCCGCCGCCGTCGAAGTACACGGGCGTCGTCGGGACCGCGATGCAACTTCTCGGCATCCCGTACGTCTGGGCTGGGTCGTCGCCATCCGGTGGCTTCGACTGCTCGGGCTTCATCATGTACGTCTACGCAAAGCATGGCGTCAGCCTCCCCCACCATGCAGCTACGCAGTACACATACGGAACGCCGGTTTCACGGAGTGACCTACAAGCCGGGGACCTCGTCTTCTTCAACGGCTTAGGGCATAACGGGATCTACATCGGTGGCGGCCAGTTCATTCATTCTCCGCACACGGGCGACGTCGTCAAGATCTCCAACCTCAACGACTCGTGGTATGCGGCGACCTGGGTCGGAGCACGCCGCTTGTAGCTCAGAGCCGCCGAGGTTCCGGAAGTCGCTGCAGGGGACCTCGACTCGGTGCTGAAGTGAGAGCTTCACGGCGATACGCTGGGAAGCAAATGCGCTCGATCTGGAACGGCTCACTCTCGTTCGGTCTCGTCTCGATACCCGTCGGGTTGGCTGTCGCACAGCAACGCCAGGATGTGAGCTTTCGGACCTTGCACCGTGAATGTGGGACGCCGATCAAGCAGAAGCGCTATTGCCCGACCCACGAGCGAGACGTCTCAGCCGACGAGCTCGTCAAGGGCTGGGAGTTCGCAAAGGGCCAGTTCGTCGTCGTCGAGGACGCCGACCTCGAGGCCGTAGCTCTCCAACGGTCTCGCTCGATCGAGCTAATCAAGTTCGTCGAGCTCTCGGAGGTCGATCCGCTGTTCTTCGACCGCGCTTACTATCTCGCACCGGCTGACGACAAGGTCGCGCGCAGGCCTTACGTGCTGCTGCTCGCTGCGCTCCGCGACACCGGGATGGCGGCTGTCGGCAGATTCGTTCTTTGGGGCAAGGAGAACCTCTGCCTCGTCCGACCGATCGACGGGGCGCTCGTGCTCCAGACGCTCTATTTCGCCGAGGATGTTCGCTCCGCGCAAGAGATCCAGGAGTCCGTCTCGGGCGTCGAAGTCAACGAGGCAGAAGTCACGATGGCTCGTCAGCTCGTGGAGAGCCTTGCAGGCTCCTTCGACGCAACGGAGTTTGTAAACGAGCACCGAGCTCGCGTCCGAGCGATGCTCGACGCGAAGCGCGCCGGCGAGGAGATCCTCGTGCCCGACGATGTCGAGGTGGCCGCCCCTGTGGTCGACATCATGGACGCGCTCAAGGAGAGCCTCGAGCGCGCGAAAAAGGGCCCGGGTGCGAAGCCGACGAAGAAGAAGGCCGCGCCCAAGAAGAAGGCCTCGGCCCGCAAGTGACCGAGGCCCACGTGACGGCCGGAATTGTGTCTGGTCGCGCTAGCTCGGCTCCGCTGAAACGCTGGCGCTGAGGTGCGCCTCAAAGAGGGTCTTGTCGACCTTCCCGTGGTAGATCGGTATTGCCTCTCGCACGCAGACCTTGATTACTTCTTCACGCTCAACGCCGTAGACCTCCGACAATTCCTCGGGCGTGAGGTGATTAGCCATGACGCTCCTTTCCCCAGAAACGACAAACCCGCCGAGCACACGCGCCGGCGGGTTCCTTGACTGCGATCGTCGAGGTCGTGTGGGAGCCTGTCACTGCTCCTGTCCTCGCCTCGTCATACTCGAACAATAGTCATCCCGCGTGTCGGAGGCAATTTTCTTGAACGTCTTCGAGAAGCGGCGACTCGACAGTGACGACCTCACGTACTACGTCGGCGGGGACGGCCCTCCGCTCCTGCTCGTCCACGGGCTCGCGGGAGCAGCGGGAAACTGGGTCGATCTCGCGCCTAGGCTCGCCTCGCGGCACCGCGTGCTCATTCCGGATCTGCCCGGGCACGGCGCCTCAGGAGACGGGCCACCCAGCGCGACGCTGACCACCTTCGCGAGCGCGGTACGTCGGTGCGCTGAGGCGGAGCGGCTCGATCGACCCGTGGTGGTCGGCCACTCGTTCGGCGGCCAGATCGCCTTGCAGATCGCGATCTCGGAGCCAGGTTGGCTGCGAGGGCTCGTGCTCGCGGCGGCTTCGGGAATCTCGTCGAGCGAGGTCAAACGCCGCTACGCCCTGGAGGTCGCCAGGCGGCTGCGACCGGCGCGACGGATCGAGCCGCTACGGCCGTTGATACTTCGCCACCTCGCGCTGCGGAAGCTCGCGTTCTCCGGCTGGGTGTCTGACGCGGCAACGCTGAGCGACGGTGTGGCCAGCGAGTTTCTCGCCGGCTCGGCGGCCGCCTCCACGGGGCCCGCTCTGCGGGCGCTCCTTGCGCAGGACTTGCGGACGCAGCTCCATCGAGTGCGCGCGCCCGGGTTGGTGCTCTGGGGCGCCCGAGACATGGCGCTGCCCGTCGCTGACGGCATCGAGTACGCTCGGAGACTTGGCGCGCCCCTACGCACTCTCGCCGACACCGGCCACCTGTTGATCGGAGAGCGGCCGCGGGAGTGCGCGATGCTCATCGACGAATTCATCCGGGCGCTTCCCCCGCGCGATCCCGCCTAGGGGCGCGTCGGCAGGAACTCTTCGTCGAGACCGGAGCCGCTACCCGTGATGTGGCTCGCGAGCATCTGATCGGTCAGCCACTCGACCGGAGCGCGGTCATCGGTGAGCGGCCGCTCGGTCGGCTGCGCCGCGACGACGTCCTGCGCGAACAATTCACCGAGCACTCGAACCTCCGCGTGGACGTTGGCGGCGCGGGCCACGAGGTCGTCGCGATCGAGCTCGGCATCGTTGAACGCCAGCAGGAGCTCATTGAAGCGGAGAGGCCGCCACTGCCAGGCGCGTGGATAGACCGAGAGCACGGTGCTCGAGATCGCGCGCGAGAGCCGGTCGTCGTCTGGGACCGCAGCTACGTTGAGGGCGATGAGCCCATTCGGCGTCAATCGGTCGCGGGTCAGCTCGAAGAACTCACG
>JAUVPB010000257.1 GCA_030598925.1 Actinomycetes bacterium | reverse complement strand
GGGTTCGGGACGTAGCGCAAGTCCGGTACGACGGCAACGTCACGCGCGAGGTCGCAAGCGACGCTCTCGCGCTACTCGAGGTCGCTGACGACGGGCTCGAGCGAGCGGATCTCCAGCTTCTGCACGCCATCGTCAACAAGTTCGACGGAGGGCCCGTCGGTCTCTCGACGTTGGCCGTCTCGATGGGGGAGGAGCCGGACACCGTCGAGGATGTCTACGAGCCATACCTTCTCCAGCTCGGCCTCATCCAGCGCACGCCGCGAGGCCGAATCGCAACGGCGGGCGGACGCGCGAGGATCGGCGCGACGGCTGACGCAGACTCACTGTTCTAGGGGCGCTCTTCCCGACGAGAAGTTCGAGTAAGGTCGCCACATGAGCAGCCAGCTATGGGTCCCCGGCGCAGGCGCGCCGCCTCCGCCCTCGGTCGAGGAGTTCCTGAAGCGCGTGCACGTGCAGATCCAGGCGTTCGCCGAGCAGTGCGACTGCGAGCGGGCCGTAGTCGAGGTGCTACTGCACGACGGACGGCGACTACGGCTTCACTCCTTCTCGCCGGAGCCCGGGCTCGGCTGGGTCACGCTCCGGCCGTTCCCGGAGGAGGATGAACAGCCGCCGGATTCCATCGAAGAGCCGCCAGTTCACGAAACGCTGATGCTGCCGCTCCAGTCGATCGTTCGGATCGTCATCAAGCGGCCAGAGGAAGAGGAGCCGCATCGCTTCGGCTTCGTGTTGCCGGAAGAGGACGACGAGGCCGCCGACAAGCCGGGCGACGTTGCCTGAGCGCGTCGCACGCAGGGGTTGAGCGCCGTGACGGCTCGCGCGCGGGCTAATCGGCCGGTCGGTACTGGACCGCGTGCCAGGAAGGCACGGGCGCCAGTTCGAGGAGCGTCGCACCGCCCTTGGGGTCGCAGTAGCTGAACTCGCCGATCGCTTCTTCCCACGAAACCTCGAGCAACCCAAGCTTGACGCGGTGGTCGAGCCAGGCCCCACGAAACACGAGCTTGCGTAGCCAGTACACGAGCGACTCGCCGTCGAGGAGCGACACGCGGTCCCAGCTGGTCACGAGGTATCGGCCGAGCGGGCTACGGGGCTTCTGAATGCTTCCCTCGCTCGCCAGCTCCACGAGGTCTGCGAGCGCCGTCTCATCGAGCTCGGCGCTGTCGATCAGCCCGAGGCGGACCGTCGCTCCGCTGACGCGTTGCTCGAAGTCGACCGCGTTGAAACCGAACCGATATCCGAGAAATTCGATCAGGAAATCGTCGCCCGAGTCGTAGTTCGCGTCACTGCTAACGTCGCTCACTCGTCAAAGGATAGAGACGGATCGGAAACGCCTGTTCGCCCAAAGTCGGCGTCCAGAAGCGCGTCCGGCCAGCGACGTAGTGTGAGTACATGACTCTGCCTTGGGCCCTCGCACCGTGCTCGCCAACAGACGTCGAGCGGCTCGTCGGCGAGCTCGGTATCAGCTCCATTCAGGCGAGCGTCCTCGTGCGCCGTGGCTACTCGGAGCTCGATAGCGCGCGCGCCTTTCTCGAACCCCAGGCTGTCTCCCACGACGTTAAGACGCTCGGGGATGTCGACGAGGCGATCTCGTTGCTGCGTAGCGCGATCGAACGGGGCGCGCGCATCTGCGTACACGGCGACTACGACGTCGACGGCATCTGCGCGACGGCGGTCGCCTACACAGTGCTTCGTGACCTCGGCGCCGATGTGCGCTGGTTCCTCCCGAGCCGATTCGTCGAAGGCTACGGCGTCCAGCGTGAGACGATTGATGCGCTCGCCGACGACGGTGTCGACGTGATCCTCACAGTTGACTGTGGGATCAGCGCGGTCGACGAGGTGCGCCACGCCCGCGCTCGGGGTCTTGAGATGGTCGTCACCGATCACCATCAGCCTGGAGAGCAGCTCCCGGACTGCCCGATCGTCGCGACGCGCCCATCCGCCTACCCGTTCCCGGAGCTCTGCGGCACCGGCGTCGCATTCAAGCTCATGGAAGCGCTTGCGCCGGAGGCCGATCTCACGCAGCTGCTCGAGCTCGTTGCCATGGCGACGATCGCCGACGTCGTTCCGCTTGTCGACGAGAACCGCGCGCTGACCTCGGCAGGGCTCCTGCGCCTGTCTCGAACGACCAGGGCCGGACTCAAGGCTCTCATGAAGGTGGCCGGGGTCGATCCCGCGGCCGTCGACGCGGGCGCAGTCGGCTTCAGGCTCGCGCCGCGCCTCAACGCCGCCGGGCGCCTCGGACACCCAGAGACGGCTCTAAAGCTCTTGCTGGCCGAGACACGTGAGGAAGCCCTCGCTCTCGCCTCTGAGTGCGAGGCCCTTAATCGCGAGCGCCAGGCAATCGAGGATCGCATTCTGCGCGAGGCACTGGCACAGGTCGAGGGCTGGACAGTCGATGGCCGAGAGCGCCGGGCATACGTGCTCTGGGGCGAGGACTGGCACGTGGGCGTCATCGGCATCGTCGCGTCGAGACTCGTTGAGCGCTTTCACAGGCCGATCGTTCTCATCGCAGGCAGCGACGGGACATGGCGGGGCTCTGGCCGCTCGATTCCGTCGTTCGACCTATTCGCCGGGCTGAGCGCCTGCGCTTCGTTGCTGGAGGCCTTCGGTGGACATCGTTCTGCCGCTGGTCTGAGCATCTCACCCGAACGGCTCGAGGAGTTTGCCGAGACGTTCGGTGCCTTCGCAGCAAGCGAGATTAGGGACGACGCGCTGCGGCCGGTCACTCGCGTCGACGCGGTGGTTCACGGGGACGAGCTCACGCTCGAGCTATGCGAAGAACTGCAGGCTCTCGCTCCTTTCGGCCTCGGCAACCCGGGCGTCACGTTGCTCGCGCCCGCGTGCGAGCTCGTCGACGTCACGCCGGTCGGCGACGGAAAGCACCTCCGCATGGGCGTCGTCCCTCGCGCGAGCGGAGCGGATCGGGTCCGTTCCGGCGCGATCGCTTTTGGATTCGGCGATCACCTGGAGCGACTCCGGCAGCCAGGCCTCTGGGACGTCGTCTTCAGACTCGAGGCGAACCGATGGAACGGGAGCGTGTCACCACAGCTGGTCGTGAGGCGTGTCTTCGACTCCGTCCCGGGCTATCTCGAGCTGCGCGAGCGCCTGACCGCGGAATGGCGCGACGGTCCGGATGGCTGGTCGGCCGAGGCGCTGGAGATCTTTCGCCAGCTCCATCTGGTCGACGCCGACAAGCTCTCGTTCCGGCGCCATCTCGTTGAAGCGGAAGCCTTCGCGGAGCTCCTAGCCGAGCGCGCGATGTCGGTAGACGTCACCGATCTCGCACGGGCCGCCTGAGCGTCCGGCTTGGGGTTGTCATCGTGTTGATCGCCGCTACTCGGACGGGTGATTCGAGGCGTCGAGTCTCGGTACCGGTTGCGGTCAGAGTTACAATTCGAGTGTGACCGGTCAGGTTCTCTCTCGTTCCGCTGAGCAGCACCGCCGCGCGTTCGAGGAACTCGTCGCGATGGTCGGCGAGTACAACCCCGACGTCGACAGGCAGCTGCTCGAGAACGCGTTCGCGTTCGCGTGTTCAGCACACGAGGGTCAGCGCCGACGAAGCGGCGAGGACTTCATCGTCCACCCGGTCGGTGTCGCACGAATCGTCGCCGAGCTACGGCTCGATACGGCCACGGTGGCTGCCTCGTTGCTTCATGACGTCGTCGAGGACACCTCGTCCTCGAACCAGGCGCTGGTCGACGAGTTCGGAGAGGAGGTCGCCGAGCT
>JAUVPB010000131.1 GCA_030598925.1 Actinomycetes bacterium | reverse complement strand
CTCGGATAGCGCCCTCGCCGGTATCCTGACGGCATGCCAACGCAGGAAGCCGTGATCGAAGCACTACGGGGTGTAGAGGACCCCGAGCTCGGTATGGACATCGTCGAGTTGGGCCTGTTCTACGACGCCGAGGTAGAGGACTCCCGTGTCAAGGTCATCTACTCGCTCACGTCCATGGGGTGTCCTGCTGGGCCACTGATTCAGCAACGCATTCTCGAAGCGGTCCAGTCGCTAGAGGGTGTCGCAGACGTCGAGACAGAGCTCACCTGGGACCCGCCGTGGAGCCCGGAGAAGATGTCAGACGACGCGAAGTTCATTCTCGGCTTCGGTTACTAGACAGGCGCTCGCGCCGCGGAACCAGAGTCGCACTGGGCACGCAGCGTGGCGCACGAGCGCTGGTACGTTGGCCTCGTGGACGCGCGAGAGCTACAGGAGCTGGCCGAGAGCGTCGGCCTAGACGCGGTCGGTGCGGCGCCGGTTGCACCGTACGACACGACGGAGGCCGCGATCGAGGAGCGGCGCGAGCGCGGCCTGTTCGCGGACATGTCGTTCACGATGGCGCGTCCGGAGGTCTCGTGCCACCCGGAGCAGTTGCTGCCCGGCGCTCGAACGGTGATCGCAGGCGCCATCGGTTACTACGCTGAGAGCAGGAGCCGTCGCCCCGGCGAGGCATCTCTGCCTCGGTACGCGTGGCGTGACGTGTACGCCGTACTGCGCACGGCGCTCGCTGAGCTGGGTCACCGAATCGGCGGTGGATTTCGTGTTCTGGTCGACGAGAACGACCACGTTGACCGGGAGGCGGCCGCTCGAGCCGGAGTCGGTTTCTACGGCAAGAACTCCATGATCATCACGCCTGAGTTCGGCTCGTGGGTTGTGCTCGGGGCACTGATTACAGATGCAGAGATCGAGGCGAGTGGACCACTCGAGCTCGACTGCGGCGACTGCCGGATCTGCATCGACGCATGCCCGACGGGCGCGCTGGACGAGCCCGGCGTGCTCGACGCGAACAAATGCCTTTCGTACTGGACGCAGTCCCGGCGTTCTATCCCTGAGGACTACCGGCCCGACTTCGCGGGTCAGGCGTACGGATGCGACATATGCCAGGACGTATGCCCCTGGAATCGCTCGGCGGAGAAACGTGGCGATCGTCCAGACGCGAGCCCGGACGCCGAGCCCTTTGTCGATCTCCGCGTCTGGCTAACGGCTGCTGACACCGAGTTACGTGAGCGCTACGACCGTTTGTACTTCCCACGCAACGATCCGCGCTTTCTGCGACGCAACGCGATCGTTGCCGCCGGTGCCGGCCGCGAGGTCGACCTCAAGCCGCTCGTCGAGGCGTTCGCGGCTGGAGAGGACGCGTTCCTGGCCGAGCACGCGGAGTGGGCCCTCTCAAATCTGGAGTAGCCATCGACTGTGGCTGAGGATCTGAGGGAGTCGAGCGCCGGCGACTAGCGGGACGCGCTGGCCTTGGTCTTGGCCTCGTCCTTGTCGGTCTCTCTCGCCTTGTTCCCGCCGGTCGTGCTCTTCTTCGACTTGGCCGTGGCCTTCGGCTTTGCCTTGGTCTTGGTCTTGCTGCTCGCGGATGTCCTCGTGCGCTTCCGGCTCTTCAGCTTGAGCTCCTTCTGGAGGGCTCTCGCCCGCGTCGCGATCTCGGCTCGAAGGTCGTTCGGTCGTACAACGACGCCGTCTCCCCGGGCCGCGAAGATCTCACTGGCCAACCAGCTCGTGGAACCGATCGCGATCTCCTCCAGCGCTGCGCCATCGACAAGCTGCACCGCGCTCGGCCGCTCGAGCCGCCAGCGTGCCACTGCCGGTGAGTACCAAACCGTGACGGTCCGTGCTTCCTTCAACTCGGTTGGGTCGAACTCGTCCCGTGGCTCGTAGGCCTCGTCCAGGAGCGTCGCGCTCTGCATACGGTCGAGGCGGAAACTTCGCTCTGCATCGCGTGTTGTGTCCCAGGTGTGTATGTACCAGTGAGGCAGTCGTCGCTCAAGCGAGTAGGGCTCGACCGCTCGTGTGGTCAATGCCGAATCGACAGCGGAGAGGTAGGTGATCTCCACGAGACGTCGCCTGGCGATGCCTTGCGAGAGGGTGCGGATCAACTCCTCCTCGTGAGTTGTCGCTTCGGGCAGGGGCGGAGGCTCCTCGAGGTCGAATTGCCCGAAGGTCGCCTCGAGTTTCTGACGAACGCGTTCCAGAGGCGTTGCCGCCTCGGCGGCGATCATCGGACCTACGAACTCGAGTGCGAGGCGAATGGCTCGCGCTTCGAGCGGCGTGAGCCGTGGTGATCCCCGGAACACGTCGCCGAACAGCTCCTTCTCGACGCGTATCTCGTCGCCGTCGACCTTGGAGACGACGGCGTAGCAGCCGCCTCCGAAGTTGATCAGGTTGAGGAGTTGGAGCTGCTCTTCGAGCGTTTCGCGATCGACCCCGAATCGTTCCGTCATCTCATCGACTGCCAGCGTGGCCTCCTGTGTCTCGCCGCACGCGGCGAGGAGGTGCGCCAGCAGCGACTGCAGCACGGCAAAGCGTTCCGGAACGAGCGGTCCTGCATGCCGATCGGAGCCCTCGCCCGTCGGTTCCACACGTTCCACCGGTTCGGCGACCCGCGGCGCGCGGCGTTCGTGCACAGCGATGACACGATCGACCCCTTCCGCGACGGCGTCGACGAGTTCCGGCGGTTTGAGCGGGCGTGCTCGGCCGTCCTGTCGCAGGATCCACCCTGCCAGCTGGCCGAGGTCGGAGTAGCTCGTCGTGAAGATCCCCTCCTCGACGACGCCGCGTTCGGCAAAAGCCCGTTTGACCCACCAGGCCGTATCGGGGCTGACCGCGACCTGCGCTTCGCCGATGGCCTCGCCGACCTGCCATGCCGGACGTCCCCTGAGGGAGGAGGTGTCATAGTCTTGCGGCGTTCTGAAGTCACGCTCGCGCCGAGTCGCGAACCGGATGTCGCCGCGAATGCGGGAGACCCGGAACATGCGCTCTGCTTCACGGTCGAGGTCCTGTCCGACGAGGTACCAGGAGCCGCTGTCGGAGAAAAGTGCGTAGGGGTTGACGACGCGTTCGGAAAGTTCGTCCCGCCCAATCGACCAGTACGTGAAACGAACCGTTCTCTGCTTCGATATCGCGGCCTCCAGCTTCGAGAGGCGGCCGGGCATGTCAGCCGAGTAGTCAGTACCCAGGACGTTGACGCGGACCGCGCTCTCGCTCGGCACCGCCGGCAGACCTGGTCGGCCGAGAGCGAGATTCTGTAGTGCAAGTCGGAGTGGCTCCGAGTATGCGAACTGACCCTCAAGGAGGTAGAGGCAGGTCTGAAGGGCCGCGAGCTCATCATCGGAAAGCTCGATGGCGGGCAGGAAGTACTGCTCGGAGCGGAGCGTGTACAGCTCTTCGCCTGTGAACTCGTCTCGCTGAGACTCGAGTGGAACTCCCAGCGCCGTCAGCTCGGTGCGATCCGAGTAGAACCGGCGCGCGAAGGCCTCGTCCGACATGTCGGCGTAGCCCTCGACGCAGGACTTCACTTCGCGCGCTGTCAGCGCCCGTCGCTCGGCCATTAGAAAGGCCACGAGCGACAGCTGCCGGATCAGCTTGTCAGCGTCATGCGAAATAGCCACTCACCGCCCGAGCACTCTAGAGGTTTCCGGGTAGTCTGGGCGCCCCCCACGGCGCCGTTGCGGAGATATCGCGGCGCCGACGAGGCGCGGGGTGAGACCAGGCGGCGTGCGCCTAAGCGGGCACGGGCGTCGGTTCGAGGTGCCGATGCGACGGGCAGTAGTCGTGCTCCGGCAGCGGCGTTCGCTGGCACGGCTGTCCCTTGCGCGTCGTGGCTCTGCAGCGGCTGGATCCGAGCTCGAAGCGTCCGTTCGCGATCTGGTCGTCGATGAACGCGAGCGCTGCGTGGACGCCTTCTTCGATTGCCGCGCACACACGACCCTGCTGCGCGATGGGGAAGTACTGGCGGATGTCCTGGAAAAGTGCTCGCTCGGGCCGCGCAAAGTAACGCCGGTCCCGTGCAAGGCGTTGCAGAGTCTCCTCGCACGCATCGAGGACCGCGAGCCGGTACGAGACGTTCGTCTCGCGATCGACGTACGGGTCGACGAGGTCCTTCACCGAGCGGTAGATCGCTCGCGAGTACTGGTACATGGCTGTGAGTGTTCCTTCGTTCATGGCGTGTCACCATTGTTGCTCGTCGCGCATTAAGGGCCCGCAAACGCTCGTTAAGCGAGGATTAACTCTGCCGCGGCGCACCGATTTTATCGCGATCGCTCCCGTGTTACAGAAGAGGCAACGGCTTTGACCCGCACAGGCGGCGTCCCTGATCGCGCTCCGGTCGAGCCGGGTGGCACCCGAAACAGCTAGCGGGCAACTCGCCGTGTATACGCGCTCGGAAAACCGGCGGCGCGAGCCGAGGGCAGCTCGGTACGAGCCTCGTTCAGCGTGTCGTATACGCCCGAGAACGTCGCCCAATACCCAGGCCGGAGGCTGCTGTAGTCCGAGGAGCGGAGGACGCCGACCTCACTAAGGCCCGCTGCGCGTGCCCTGGCACCTTGCGCTTCTGCCGCAGCGATTCCCCGATTCTCAGGGATCGAGGCGAGCACGACGGTGTAGCCGGAGACGAGGGGCCAATCTGTCAGCTCGACAACCACAAGCGGTGGCGCGTCGGGCGGTGGCGTGAGCTCGCTTGGATCGAGTTGGCCAGGCGGCAAGGGTTCGCCTGGGTTGGGCGGTTCGAGGGGCTGCGGCTCTAGCGGGTCGGAGCCACCGGGCAGCAGGCCCGCACCACTCAGGGGCGGCTCGACTCCGGGCACGGGCTCGCCGAGCTCCGGGACGGTCCCCGGCGGCGCCGTTGACTCGGCGCCCTCGGTCCGTCCCTGAAGGGGCACGGTGGTGGCTGGCTCAACGGGCGCCGGCGCCGGCGTGGGTTGCTGGACAGGGGCCTCGATGGGAGCGGCCACCGCGAGATCTGTGCTGTCACTCGAGGCAAGCAGCGCAATGATGATGCCGGACACGATGGCAACGACAGCGAGCGCCACCACCAACGCCCACGCCCAGAAAGGCGTCGTCTTGCGCGCTATCGGTGCCGCCGCGAGCCGTGCTCCGCACTCGAGGCAGTACCGCTGATCTGGTCCGTGCGGCTCACCACAGGTCAAGCACCGCGGCCGCGGTACGCCGGGCGTGGCTGCGTCGGTCACCAGCCTGAGCCGGTGGCGCTCTCGTGCGGAGTCTCGGTGCCGACTCCGCAGCACGGGCAGAACGCCGCGTCGCCGGGGAGTGTCGATGCACAGCGGTTACAGCGCCGGGTTCCCGCGTCGGGCGTCAGCGCGCGCCCGCAATCTCGGCAGAACGACGCTGACGGCTCGTTCGCGGCGCCACAGGTACAAGGGGCGGTTGCGCCGATGCCGGGCGACGGGATCGAGCGCTTGGCCTCCGCCAGCGTGTCCTCGACGTCGTGCGCCGATGCTTCGAGGCCAAGAATGTCGCGTGCGCGTCTCATGAGCAGGTCGGGTTTGAACGTATCCAGCCGGACCATCTCGAGTGTGAGGCCACCGAGGTCACGCACAGCCTGCTCGCGCGCTTTCAGAAGCCGTCGGCGCTCCTTGCGAAGCCGGCCGATATCGCCGGCGCTCGGTCGCTGCGTCGTTCCTTCCAGGGTTGTCAACGCCTCGTCGGCGTTGCTCGGACTGTCCCCACCATCGGGTAACTGCGAGGACGAGCGTGTCCCCGTGCCGCGTTCGAGGAAGTGCTTGAAACGCTCGAGCATCGAAAGACAAATTCTACCAGCCACCACTCGATCATCCAGCCCAACGACACGCGTCATTTAGACTCCGCCGCGGCATGGATTCACCCGTCGGAGAGATCGTTGGCGTCGCCGGCCTAGGCACGATGGGGGCCGGGATCGCCGAGGTCTGCTTGCGGGCGGGCTTGAGCGTCCGCGCCTTCGAGCCGGATGAGGAACTGCTGCGATCCGGTTGTGCATCGATCGAAGCGAGTCTCGATAAGGCAGTCGAGCGGGGCAAGGCCACGGCGGACGAGCGAGCCGCGAGTCTTGCGGGTCTACGGCCGACGACGTCACTCGGCGCTTTCTCGGACTGTGGTGCCGTGCTCGAGGCTGTGACCGAGGACCTCGATGTCAAGCAGGGTCTCGTGTCGGAGCTCGATGCGATCGTCGCAAGCGACTCCCTGATCGCCACCAACACGTCGGCCCTTTCTGTGACGGCGATCGCCGCTGCGTCCGCCAACCCGAGCCGCGTGGTCGGGCTGCATTTCTTCAATCCGGCCCAGGTGCTACCCCTGGTTGAAGTTGTGCGTACCGACCTGGCGTCAGAATCCGCGATCGAGTGCGCGGCACGACTGGTGGAGCAGATCGGAAAGACCCCCGTCCATTGCGGCGACACGCCGGGTTTCATCGTGAACCGGATTCTGATTCCGCTGTTGAACGACGCGGTGCGCGCATTTGACGAGGGGACGGCCGACGCGGCCTCGATCGACACGGCGATGACGCTCGGAACCAACTGGCCCATCGGGCCGCTCGCCCTCATTGACTTGATCGGAGTTGACGTGCAAGTCCACGCCTCTGAGGCACTGTGGGACGCCTATCGGGAGACGCGCTTCGCTCCTCCGGCCCGGCTGAAACGGATGGTCGAGGCGGGCCATCTCGGTCGCAAATCGGGTCGCGGCTTCTACGAGTACGGTGCGAAGTAGCGTGAGCGGCAACGTCCGTTTCGGCCGCTAACGTCCTGGGCGGATTGGCTGCTTGCGCCAGTTGCCGACGACACCTTCTTACCGGCGAGCGCTTCCGGTACTGGCACGCACCTCCTGAACTTCACCGTGAGCTGGCGGTCTGCGCTCTCTGCGAGCGCGATGCGCGGGAACTTGGCTGGCGCCGAGCCCCTCGGCCGGCCGGCCGAGAGAACGCAGTCGGCCAGCGAGGGACTGTCCGGCTCGTAGCCTGACGCAGTCGCTCACCATTTCTTTACAAGCCGCACACTGAGGCCACACCCGCGGGCTCGATAGTGTGACTACTCATGGCGTGCGGCAACGTGCTCATGCGGGCTTCCGTTCTGGCGGCGCTCGCTCTGACCTCTCTCGCGGTCGTAGCGGTAGCCCAGGCGGCGCCGGCGATCGAAGAGGCTCAAGCGCGCCAGGTCGGGACCGGCTGCGAGCCAAACGGCCTGCCGAACTCGCTCGCTCTCTGTAACGGCTCCGGCCGGCTCAACGTTCAGCTCGACGGCACCGCTGTGCTGCGCGTTCTGCGCGGCCAGGTGACGTTGAAGGGGCGCGCGAGTCGCGTTTGCAAGATGAGACGGGTGAAACGGAAGGACGGCACGACCGTGGTTCGCCGCGTCTGCTCGAAACGAGCGAAGCCGATACTGCCGCGGGTCGCGACCCGCAAGTCGCGGGGTTACACCATTTACTCAGGCCCGCGACTCTTTTTCTACCTGCCTGCCGGCACCTGGCGCATTAGCGGCAGGGGGGATGGGGTATCCCTAAGTGCTGTCGGTGAGGGAACCGTGGGCGTCAAGGCACGAAAGCCGGCTAACGACGACGTCACGGAGACCGGGCTTATCTCCGTCGGCGGTGAGATCTACAACCAGTGGCCGCGGCGTTGGACTCGCTTTGAGTTCGGTCGCGACTCTGACAAGAACGACGAGGACACCGACCCGACGCGTACCGAGACGACGTT
>JAUVPB010000243.1 GCA_030598925.1 Actinomycetes bacterium | reverse complement strand
GTCACAGACGATGCGCCGCACGCCTGGGCGACGCGCGACGGTGCGCGCATGCTCAACCTCTCGTCGAACAACTACCTCGGGCTGGCAAACCACCCCGCCCTGCGCGAGGCCGCCTCCCGCGGTGCGGCGCAAGGAGCGGGCGCGGGCTCCTCCCGGCTGGTCGCCGGCAGTGACTCGGCCTACCGTGCGCTCGAGGCGAACGTCGCCGCGTTCAAGGGCACGGAGCGCGCTCTCGTATTCGGCAACGGCTACCTCGCCAACGTCGGGACGCTCGCGTGCCTGCTCGACCGCTCGTGCGGCGTCGTCAGCGACGCGCTGAACCACGCGAGCATCATCGACGGCGTGCGTCTCTCACGAGCCACGGTCTACCGCTACGAGCATGCCGACGTAGCCGACCTGGAGACGAAGCTCCGGCTCGCCAGCGCCGCTGGGCATACGCGCTTGTTGATCGTTACCGACACGGTGTTCAGCATGGACGGCGACGTCGCGCCTCTGGCCGAGATCGTCGAGTTGAAGCATAGGTACGGCGCGGCGCTCATCGTCGACGACGCCCACGGCACCGGCGTGTTCGGCCCGAACGGCGCGGGCTATGCACACGAGCTGGGCCTGGCGGAGCACGTCGACATCCAGGTCGGAACGTTCTCGAAGGCGTTCGGAGCCTACGGCGCCTACGTCGCGGGAGCCGATGTCTGGATCCGTCAACTCGTGAACACCAGTCGGCCTCTGACGTATTCGACGGGCCTGCCGCCCGCGCTGATCGAGACCATCCAGGCCTCGCTTGAGATCGTGCAGGGTGCCGACGCGCTGCGTGCCGCACTCGGCACGAAGGCGGAACGATTCCGCTCGAAACTGACAGCGGCGGGACTCGACACGAGCTCATCGTGTACACAGATCGTTCCGATAGTCGTTGGTGACAGCGACCAGGCGTTGCGCCTTGCGGAGCGGCTGCGGGCCCGGGCGATTCTCGCCCACGCCATTCGACCGCCGACCGTGCCCGAGGGGACGTCGCGAATCCGCTTCTCCGTGCTGGCCTCGCATCCGGACGAGAAACTCGACGAAGCGGCTCAAGCGATCGTCACCGAGGCTCTCGCGCCCATCTGAGTCCACACCTCACGCCGAGCCGCGCTGGCGAGATTCTCGGACTGCGACACGACCTACACTTCGCGCGGTGCGCAAGTACTTCGTGGGCAGGAACGTCCTCGAGTTGTTCGCCTGGTACGGCGTCGTCGGCATCCTGATCGCGTACGCGCTCGTCAGCTTCGACGTCCTGGAGAGCGACAACATCCTGTTCCAGGCCCTGAACCTCACCGGGGCCCTCGGCATTGCGGCCGTGTCGCTGCTCAAGGGCGTGTTTCAGTCTGTGGTATTGAACGTCGCCTGGTCACTCATCGCGCTCGTGGCCATTATCAAGATCGTGACCTGACCCGTCGCACCGCCGCGGTCGCCAGGTGAAGCGCGGGCACGCAGCCCGAGCGTGCGCGTTATGCCGGGTCGGCGTCGGCCGCAGCTCTCACGGCCCGTTCCGGGAGGACGTACGTGCGAAACAGCGACTCGCATTCCTCTCCGCAAAAACGCTGCTCGGTCCCATCGATCTCCACGATCCACAGCCGCTTGGCGACGACCTGCCCGCAGCAGTCGCAGGGTGTCACAACCGTCTCCCAGACCGGAACGTCGATCTCTCGCCACGTGCCCACGCCGTCAGCTCTCCAGCCCGTACGCAGTACGGGCTGCTTCTTCGCTGACGAAGCCCTGGTCGATGTCTTCCGTCACGAGATCTGCACTCCGCTCGCCGGGATCACCGTAGCCGCCGCCGCCGGGTGACTCGATGATCACGCGGTCACCCGCCTGAAGACGGATGTTCGTGAACTTCGACCCCGATGCCGTCCCGAAAGCCTCCGTAAAGGTTCGAAACTCGGTCTCACCCTTGCGCTTCACCAGAATGGCGGCCGGGCCGCCCTGCTTCCCACCCGCGAGTCCCCACGCACCGAACCCGGGCTTCGTCCGGTCGAGGAGCGCGTTTACCGTCACCTCGGCGCCCTCTTCGATCTCGAAGACTCGGCGGGTCCCGAGCCCACCGCGCTGAGCGCCTGGGCCGCCCGAGTCCGGTAGAAGCGAGTACTCGATCACGCGCAGCGGGTAGCGCGTCTCGAAGATCTCGACAGGTGTGTTCCGACAGTTGCCGTTCTTCACGATGATTGCGTCGTTGCCGTCCTGCGCCGCTGTACCGCCCCAGCCTCCGCCTTCCAGGTGGTAGTTGGCGTAGTAGTCGCCCGTCTTGGGATGGATCCCACCGAACAGGAAGTTGCAGGCGGTCCCCCCTTCGGCCGCGGCAGCACGGTGCGGTAGCGCGGGCGCGAGCGCGGCGATCACGATGTCTGCGAGCTTCGGGTGTGTCTCGGTGTTGCCGCCGACGGAAGGCCCTGGATACTGGACGTTCACGGCCGAGCCGGGCGGGGCGATAATCCGTATCGGTCGGTACGCACCGGAGTTCTTCGGAATACCGTCATCAGTGAGGTGAAACACCGCGTTGTAGGTTGCGCCGGCCGTGACGCCGTACGTCGCGTTGATCGGGCCTCGCGCTTGCGGGTCGGTCCCCGACCAGTCGACGATCAGCTCGTCGCCGTTCACCGTCACCTGCACATGGAACCGCACCGGGTCAGGCCCGACCCCGTCGTCTTCCATCCGTTCTCCGAACGCATACACGCCGTCCGGTATCGCCTCGATCTCAGCTCTCATCCACCGCTCCGAGTAGTCCATCAACTCGTCGGATGCCTGCTCGACCAGCTCACGGCCATACCGATCGAGTAGCTCGTGCATGCGCCGCTCGGCGACGCGCAACGAGCCGATCTGGGCGTTCAGATCGCCCCAGGTGTTCCGGGGGGTTCGGTGGTTGGCCATGATCAGCTGCCACAGTTCCATGTCGTGCTCGTCACGCTTGACGATCTTGATGGGCGGGATGCGCAATCCCTCCTGGAACACCTCAGTCGCGTCTGCCGCAAAGCTTCCCACCGCCATGCCGCCGATCTCAGCCAGGTGGCCGACGTTCGCAACGAAGCCGAAGAGCTCGCCGTCGTGGAAGACCGGTCGGATCACGGAGTGCTCCGGGATGTGCGCCCCGCCACGGTAGGGATCGTTGTGGAGGACGACATCGCCGGGCTCAAACGAGTCGACACCGAGCTCTTCGAGTGTCCAGCGCACGATGTAGAGGCTCGCGGCGATCTGCGCAGGGCAGAACTCAGCCTGACCGATCATGTTGCCGCGCCGATCGAACACGACGCACGAGAAGTCGAGTCCTTCGTTGAAGATCGGAGAGAACGCCGTGCGAATCATCGTCAGGCCCATCTCGCGGCAGACGTTGACGAAGCTGTTGTTGAGGACAGTGAGGGTTACCGGGTCGGTCATGCTCGCGTGAGATCCAGGATGCCGGATGGGAGCCGCTCGAGTCGCCAGGCCGGCGGAACAACGATCGTGGAGTCCATCGCCTCGACGATCAACGGACCCTGCACCGCTTCGCCGGGGGCGAGGGTCTGGCGACGCCGGATGGGCGTGTCGACGAACCCGTGCTCGGGGACGAAGACCTGCCGCACGCTGGCCTCGGCCTCGGCATCCGAACCCGCGAGGAGCTCGCCTTCGAGTGCGGCGGTTGGGCCGCCTGCGATCACCGTGAGCTGAACGAGCTCGATTGGAATCCGATCCAAGCGGTAGCCGTAGAACTCCTCGTAGAGCCGGCCGTACTCGGCGTAGATCGCACGTAGCGCATGACCATCGATGTGCCCGCCCGCGACGCTCACCTCCTGCTCGTAGTTCTGGCCCTGGTATCGCATTGCGATCGAGCGACGGATCTCGGGCTCGGTGTCGGTTCCCTGACTCGTGAACTCGCCGACAGCCTGCTCCTCGAGCTCACCGAAGAGCCGGTCGAGGTCGGTCGCCGTAGCGACTGCGTCCGTGAGATAGATGCTGCGAACGGCATCGACACGAACGGTCGCAGCAATAGCGCCGAATGCCGATCCGAGACCCGGGCT
>JAUVPB010000057.1 GCA_030598925.1 Actinomycetes bacterium | reverse complement strand
GCGAGCACGTTGCACGCGAGCTTGGAAGCCCAGACCGAAAGCGGTGCATTCGCGACGATCGCCGCGACGAAGCGACCGGTCTCGGCGTCGAGCTCCGCAGGATCGACGACACGGTTCACAAGCCCAACGCCGTGGGCGCGTTCGGCATCCATGAGCTGCCCGCCGAGCAGCATCTCCTTCGCCGTCGCGACCCCCACCGCCTGAACGAGTCGCTTCATCCCGCCGACGTCGTACAGGTCGCCCAGCCGGGCCGGCGGCATCGCGAAACGTGCCGCGCTCGAGGCGAAACGCGCGTCGCACGAGACGGCGAGGTCGCACCCGGCGCCCGACGCGGCGCCGTTGACCTTCGCCACCACCGGAACACGCAACCCGCGTACGCGCAGCGCGAGCTCCTCGACGAGCCGTGCCTCGGCGCCGGCCTCACCGCCTCCTCCGGAGGAGATGCGAGAGATGTCGTAGCCGGCGCAAAACGCCTTCCCCTCACCGGTGAGAACGGCGCAGCGGACTTCACTGTCCGTCTCGATCGCGTCGAGCTCGACCAGCAGCTCCCTGATGAGCTCGGGCGTCAGCGCGTTTCTCTGCTCTGGCCGGTTCAGGCGAAGAACAGCGGCCGCGCCCTCGCGCTCGACGATCAGCTCGCGGGCCACAGTGCGTCGACCTCCTCGGGCTCGACCCCCGCCTCGCCCAGCAGCTCGCGCGTGTGCTCCCCGATATGTGGTGCCCGGTGGTAGGGGCCGTCCTCAACGTCGGACATCGAGATCGGGCTACCCAGCATACGCACACCGTCACCCTCGACGACCAGGCCGCGAGCCTCGATCTGGGGATCCGCGAGGATCTCCGGAACCGAGTTGACGGGCGCAACCGGGACGCCGCAGCCCTCGAGCAGACTCACGACGGCGGCTGTTGTATGCCCCGCAATGGCCTGGCCGACGGCCTCTATCACGCGCTCCCGCTGCTCGAGCCGTCCAGGCGCCGTGGCCAACTCGGCGTCGTCGGCGAGCTCGGTCAACTCGAGCGCTTCGCACATCGCGCGCCACATGTGATCGGCCATCGGCATCGTGACAATGTCGCCGTCGCTCGTCGCGAACCGCTGCGACGGAACGATGTATGGATGCGCCGAGTCCGCGTACCGCTCCGGTACGAGATCGCCGTTCAGATAGTCCGAGGCGAGGTAGCTGAGCATGTGCACGTGGGCGTCCAGCAGGGCGAGATCCACGTGACGACCCACGCCGGTCTGATCGACGCCGCGAAGGGCCGCCAGGATCGAGAAGGCGCCCAGCAGACCCGTCGCGTGATCGACGATCGAGATGCCGTACTTCGTCGGCTTGCCCCCCGGGTCCCCCGTGAGGCTCATCATCCCGGACATCGCCTGAATCAGGTAGTCGTACGCAGGTAGATCGCGCTTCGGGCCCGTCTCTCCATAGCCCGTCAGGGAGCACGTGACGATTCGGCAATTGACGTCGGACAGGCTCGCGTGGTCGACCCCGAGCCGTTCCGTGACGCCACGACGGAAGTTGTCGAGCACGACATCGGCGGTCTCAGCGAGGCGGTAGAAGGCAGCGCGGCCCCGTTTGTCCTTCAGATCGAGCGCCACGCTCCGCTTGCCGCGGTTGAGACAGTGGAAGTAGGCGGTCTCTCCTTCCACCGTCGCGCCGGGCATGTTGCGCCCGAGATCAGGGTGCTCCGGTGACTCGATCTTGATCACGTCCGCACCGAGGTCGGCGAGAAAGAGCGCGCAATACGGGCCCGCAAGGTAGTGGGTCAATTCCAGGACGCGGATTCCAGCGAGCGGCTTCATCAGTGAGAGCGGGTCAGACGCGGCGCTCAGGCACTAGAGCGCCGGGAACAACGAGCTGACATCGCGACCGAGCGCGAGCCCGACCATGATGCGCAACCGAGCCTTGTGACCCGAGAGGTGTCCCGCCGGAATCACGCCGCGCTCGATCAGGTCGGTCTCGGCTCCGGGCATTCGGTACGTCCGCTCGAGCGTGCGCCCCCCGAGCACGCGCGGCGCCATCACGACGGCGATGTCCGCGGCGAGTGCCGCATCGAGGGCGTCGAGCAGCGTCACCGGTATGTGGCCTCCGCCGAAGCCTTCGATCACGATCGCCGGCGGCGAGTGCTCGATCGCGGCCCGCAGAAGCACGTCGTCGATCTCCGACGCGACCTTGATCAAGGGCACGGGCGCGTCGGGAACCGAGGCCGGCAGCCCGAGGTAGTCCTCATACGTCGGCGCGAACCAGAAGTATGCGCGATCCTCGATCACCTCCCCGATCGGGCCGGCACCGGCGGAGACGATGGTCGAGGGTCGCGTGGAGTGCGATTTCGTCGCGAAACGCGCCGCGTGCAACTCGTCGTTCAGGACGAGGACCGGCCCGAGCGCACCGGCCTCTGGCCGAGCCGCGGTCATGAACGCGGCGGCAAGGTTGCCGGGACCGTCCGCACCCGGAAGGGTCGGATTCCGCATCGCACCGGTGACGGCTATCGGCTTGCCGCGCGGCACCATCAGCGCGAGCGCGTACGCCGTCTCCTCGATCGTGTCGGTCCCGTGCGTGACGACGACGCCGTCGCAGCCGTCGTCGAACGCCTTCAGCACGGCACACGCGACCACGTACATGTCCTCGAGCCTGACCGCGAAGCTCGCGATGGTGACGATGTCGCCCCAGTCGACGCGCGCGACGCTTCGGAGTACTGGGACGCTCTCGATCAGCTCCTCTGCCTTCAGCGAGGGCGTGACCTCAGCGGTGTCGCCGGTCGGCACGGAGGCAATCGTCCCACCCATTGCGAGCATCCGGATCCGGGGCAGTTCTGCCACGCGCGGCATGTTACTGCGTCGTCACTGATACTTTCCCAGCATGAGCGAGCCCGGACGCGGAGTCCACGACATCGGCGGCCTCGGTGGCGACGCGCTCGACCGGAGCGAGCACGAGCACGAGTTCTGGGAGAAGCGCGTCGACGCGCTGATGATGTTGCTCGTCGGCAAGTACGAGATCTTGACGGTCGACGAGCTTCGACGAGGCATCGAGCAGCTCGGCGAGGGTGCGTACGAGGAGCTCGCCTACTACGACCGCTGGATCGCCTCGATCGCCGCGAACCTGCTCGAGAAGGGTGTGCTGACCAGCGAGGAGATCGGGCGCAAGCTCGAGGAGATCGACGAGCGCCCGCCGGTCGCCTCATGACGGCGCCGGCGTTCGCACCAGGTGAGCGCGTCACGGTGCGCCACGCGAATCCGCCGGGTCACGTGCGAACACCGTTCTACATACGCGGGAAGACCGGCGAGGTCGAGCGCGTCTGTGACGAGTTCGGCAACCCGGAGGAGCTGGCGTTCGGTCGACGCGACAGCGCATCTGTTCGGCTCTACCGGGTTCGGTTCCCGTTGCCGGAGGTCTGGTCGGACTACTCGGGAAACGGCTCGGACACCATCGACGTCGAGTTGTACGAACACTGGCTCGAACCCACGGAGGAGACGGCGGTATGAGCGAGGCTTCGCACACACACGATCACGACCACGCTCCACCGACGGACGAGGCCGGGCCGCTCTCCTACTACCAGCGCCTGGAGCTCGCGGTTCGCGAGCTGCTGATCGAGAAGGGTGTGCTCACAGCCGACGAGGTGCGCGCGGGTATCGAGGACATGGACGGACGCTCGCCCGAGCGCGGCGCCCTCGTCGTGGCTCGGGCCTGGTCGGACCCGGATTTCAAAGAGCGACTGCTGGCCGATGGCCCCGCGGCGTGCGCGGAGCTGGGCATCGATGTGAGTCCGGCCCGCCTCGCCGTGGTCGAGAACACCGACGACGTGCACAACGTGATCGTGTGCACACTCTGCTCCTGCTACCCGCGTCCGCTACTCGGTCTACCGCCGTCCTGGTACAAGTCGTCGAGCTACCGGGCTCGGGCTGTCCGCGAGCCACGTGCCGTGCTCGGGGAGTTCGGCACCGTGATACCCGAGGATGTCGCCATCCGAGTGCATGACTCGACGGCCGAGCTGCGCTACATGGTCCTTCCTCAGCGGCCCCCCGGCACGGAGGAGTTGGATTCCGACGCGCTCGCCGAACTGGTCACGCGCGACTCGATGATCGGCGTGACAACGGCTCTCGCGCCCACCGCTGAGCGTCACGCGTGATCCGCGAAGCGGGCGGCGGCACACCGGCGTAGCCAGTCCCCAGCGCCCCTGACGGCACTAGACTCGCGCCGTGCTCAGCAAGGAACTCGAGCGTCGCGCCGACGAGGGTTCACCGGTACGCGTGGGCGTGATCGGAACGGGCGTGTTCGGCTCGATGGTTCTGAGCCAGCTCCAGGAGGTTCGCGGTCTGCACCTCATCGGCGTCTCCGACCGCGACCCCGACCGCGCGCACGCCGCGCTCAGACGCACCGGCTGGCCCGAGCCCAGGACGCAGGCGCTCAGCCTGGCGGAAGCCAGGGCCAAGGGGACAACGGCGGTCATCGACGATCCGCTCGAGCTCGCGGGGAGCGAGCAGCTCGACGTCTTGATCGAGGCGACCGGTTCACCGGCGGCCGCGGTCGAGCACGCGCTCGCGGCCATCGACGCAGGCCGGCATGTGGTGAACGTCACGGTGGAAGCCGACGCACTCGTCGGTCCCGCACTCGCCGCGCGTGCACATGACGCCGGGGTCGTGTACGCGCTCGCCTACGGCGACCAGCCGGCGCTCATCTGCGAGCTCGTCGACTGGGCGCGCCTCTCCGGCTTCGCAGTCGTCTGTGCTGGCAAGGGAACGAAGTACCTCCCGTCATATCACGCGTCGACGCCTGAGACGGTCTGGGACCACTGGGGTATCGACCGCCACCACGCGCTGACTCACGGGCTGAACCCGACGATGTTCAACTCCTTCCTCGACGGCACCAAGTCCGCGATCGAGATGGCCGCCGTGGCAGACGCGACGGGTCTCGTTCCCCAGGCTGACGGATTGCGGTTTCCACCGGCGGGCGAGCACGAGCTAGCGTCCGTCTGCATCCCCAGGTCGGCTGGTGGCGCGCTGACCCAACGTGGAACCGTGGAAGCCGTCTCGAGTCTGCACCGGGACGGTCGCGACGTCGAGCGCGATCTACGCTGGGGCGTCTACGTCGTCTTCGAAGCCCCAAGCGATTACGTCGCTCAGCGCTTTGGCGAGTACGGTGTCACGACCGATCCCAGCGGGCGTTTCGCGGCGCTGTGGCGACCGTACCACCTGATCGGGCTCGAGCTCGCGCCGAGCGTCGCGCGGGCGGCGCTACTCGGGCAGGCCACCGGAACGCCTACCTCGTTCGTCGCGGACGTCGTCGCCGTCGCCAAGCGCGACCTGAGCGCGGGCGAGAAATTGGATGGTGAGGGTGGACATTGCGTCTGGGGAAGGCTACGCCCGGCCGAGCTGGCGGTCGGGGCCGGCGAGCTGCCCATCGGCCTCGCGCACGATGTCGTGCTCGGCCGAAACGTCGTAGCTGGCGAGACCCTGAAGCGGGAGGATGTCGACCTCGATCCGTCCTCAACTGTGGTAACGCTACGCAGCGAGCTCGAAGCTTCGCTCGCATCCTAGGCTCTGCGCCGCTGCGCACTCGCCGCGCCAGCCCGGCTGCAATACTCGACCGCATGGCTGGCGTTCACACGCCCGGAGTCGCTGTGCTCGGCCTTGGTTTGATGGGTCGGCCGATGACGCGGATCCTTTCGCAACACGGCGTCGACGCCGTCGGCTGGAACCGCTCGCTGCTCCCTACTGAGCTCACTGGGGAGATCACGCTTGTGGAACTCGACGCCGCCGCAACTCGCGACGTCGTGCTGCTCATGCTCGCCGACTCGCCCGCGACCGACGACGTTCTCGCTCGAATCGAGCCACAGCTGAGCGCTGGCCAGATCGTTCTGGACATGGGCTCATCCGACCCTCGGCGGAGCAGCGCGCACGCCTCACGGCTCGCCAAGGGTGGCGTTGGCTGGGTCGACGCCCCGGTCTCGGGCGGCCCGGAGGGTGTCGCAGCAGGGTCACTGGCGATCATGGTGGGTGGAACTGCGTCGGACGTCTCAGCCGTGCACCCCATCCTCGAGGTGCTAGGCGGCAGCGTCGTGCACGTCGGCGACGCGGGTGCCGGGCACACGGCGAAGATCGTCAACCAGCTCATCACGGGCCTCGCGATCGAGGCGGTCGCCGAGGGCCTCACGCTCGCCGAGCGGGCCGGCCTCGACCCGACTCTGGTGCAGCAGGCGCTAACCGGCGGCTTTGCAGACTCGCGCGTGCTGCAGCTGCACGGCTCCCGCATGATCGCCCGTGACTACGTGCCCGGTGGTCTGGCACGGACACACCTCAAGGATCTTCGGATGGCCCTGGCACTTGCCGCGGAGCTCGACCTCTCCCTGCCGCACACAACCGATGTTGCCGGTCGGTACGAGCAGCTCGTCGAGCGCGGCGAGGGTGAGCTCGACCACTCTGCTCTGCACAAGCTGCTCTGGGATTAGCCGGCAGCCGCCTCCGCGCGCATGGACGTTGTCTTCCTCGCCCTGGCCGCCGGCGTGGCGTTCGCCGGGGTCAACATCGGGATCCAGACCGGCTTCGCGCGCTTTCCCGACGTCGAGTTCGGCGGCGCTACTGCCGCGCTGATCGCGCTGATCCTCGCAGCTGTCGTTGCGGCCGTGAGCCGAATCGATCTGACCGGCGTCGGCTTCGACGACGTCTGGCCGTTTCTCCTGATTGGCGTGTTCGTGCCGGGCGCCTCGCAGATCCTCTACGTGCACGGGATCAGACACGCAGGACCCTCGCGTTCCGGGGTCGTCATCGGAACGTCCCCCCTGCTGGCATCCCTGCTCGCGCTCGCCTTTCTTGACGAACCGTTCAGCGTTCCGCTCGCGATCGGCACACTGCTGATCGTCGCCGCGGGCATCACCCTCGCGTACGAGCGCAGGCGGCCGGCGAGTTTCCGCGCGATCGGCATCGGCCTCGCGCTCAGCGTTGCGATCATGATCGCGTTCCGCGACAACCTCGTGCGACGACTCGTCGGAGAGACGGATCTGCCACCGCTCGGCCGCTCCGTGGCGCTGCTTACAGGATGCTGCCTGTTGCTGCTCGCCTACCTGGCGGTCACCCGCGGACCGCGGGCGCTCAAGGGCCTTCAGCACACGATCAGACCCTTCTTGCCGGCGGGCATCTTTATGGGCATCGTCTACATCACCTTGATCGCGGCGCTGGACCGCGGCAAGGTCACGATCGTCGCGCCACTCAACGGCACGAACGCGCTCTGGACGGTCGTCTTCGCGGCGATCCTGCTAAGACGGACGGAGGCCATCGGGCCGCGGCTCTTCCTCGCGGCCGCCCTGACGGTCCTGGGCAGCGCGCTCGTGACCGCGTTTCGCTGAGGACCGCCGGTCCGAGGGCGTCAGATTGCCGTCAGGGAGATCAGAACTTGACGGCTTGCTCGCGCGGTACGAGCCCGAGCCCCCGGACGGCGTCAGGGCTCTTCGCCTCGGGATCGGTCTGGACATTCACGAACAGGGGCCGGTCGCGCGGGGCGCTCCCCAGCGCGGCACCAAGCTCAGCGGGATCCGTGATCTCGACCGCATCGCAGCCGAGGCTCTCGGCGAGCGTGTGGTACGGCCTGCGTTCGAGCTGCGTTCCGACGGCCCGACCGAACTCCATCTCCTGACTCGTCGTCTCGATCGCCCAGGCCCCGTTCGTCGAGACCACGACGAGGATGCCGAGGCCATGGCGCGCGGCCGTGTCGAGCTCCATGGCCTGGAGCCCGAGCGCGCCGTCGCCCAGGAGCGCGATGCACTGACGCTCCGGCGACGCGACCTTCGCAGCGATCGCCGCCGGAATGCCGTAGCCGAGGCTCCCGAAGGGCCCCGAGTCGATCCAGCCGCCAGCGGTCGTCGAGGGTAGCGCCTGACGGGCGAACGAGAGGATGTCTCCGCCGTCACAGGCGACGAAGGCGTCCGGTTCGAGCACGTCACCGAGCTCCGCGAGCAGGCGAAGCGGGTGAATGGGTGTCGCGTCGATCATCGAGTCGTCACGAAGCGCGCTACGACGGGACCGGTCGGTCGCCTGGAGCTCGGCGAGCCAGCCGGCGTCCGGTCGATCCGGAAGCTGCGCGACAAGCTGTTCGAGCACGACCGCGGCGTCTCCGACCAGCGGGACGTCTACGGCTCGGTTGTTGCCGAGCGCTTCTGGCTCGATATCCACCTGCACGATCCTCACGTCGGGACTCCACCGCGGCGGCTGCCCGTATGCGAGCATGAAGTTGAAGCGCGAGCCGACGACGAGGACGGTGTCGGCCTCCTTCAGCGCCTTCGACCTCGCCGCGGGAACGTGGTTCGGATGCTCGTAGGGGACGACGCCCCGTGCCGACGGCGAGACGAGCACCGGCGCACGCACGCGCTCGACGACGGCGACGAGCTCGGCAGATGCGCCGGCCCAGAGGACGCCGCTGCCTGCAACGACCAGCGGTCGCTCTGCGCCGTTGAGTACGGCGGCGGCCGCCTCGATCGCGGCGTGCTCGGCGCCGGCTCGGGTCACGGCCTGAATCGCGGCCGGCGCAGGCTCAGTCGCGAGTTCGGTGCGTAGCACGTCGGAGGGAATCTCGAGCAGCACGGGTCCCGGCCGGCCTGAGCGCGCGGTGCGAAGCGCACGCTCAACGTATTCGGGCAGCCGCGCCGGCTCATGGACGGTCGTCGCCCATTTCGTGATGGGCCGCATGAAGGCAAGTTGATCCATCTCGTGCAGAGCGCCGCGGTCGTGCTGAGCCAGAGGAGCGCGTCCCGCGATCAGCACCGTCGGCGCACCGCTCGCCCATGCATGGGCGACGCCGGAGGCGGTGTTAGTGAGACCTGGCCCGGCCGTCACGAGGGCGACTCCCGTTCGCCCCGTCGCGCGGGCGTAGCCATGTGCCATGTGCGCCGCCGCTTCCTCGTGCCGGACGTCGATCAGGCGTACACCTGCATCGGGACAGGCGTCGACGATCGGAGTCGTATGACCGCCGACGAGCGTGAACACGACATCGACACCGCAGTCAGCGAGCGCCTGAGCGGCGATGCTTCCGGGCGAGCGCTCGCTCACGATCCGGCTCGGGCCCCTGGTCGTCGTTGCACGGGACGACTCTATCTTGACCCGGCGGATGCTCTATACCTTCACTATGAGCAAAGACTGGAAGGCCGAACGCGAGCGCTGGGAGAACGAAACGGTCGCACCGTTCGTCGACCGGCGCCCAGAGCGTCGCGAGAGCTTCGAAACGTTTTCTGGCGCCGAGGTCGAGCGCGTCTACACACCCGAGCACGTCGAGCAGCAAGCCGCCGAGGGCGGGTTCCCAGGGGAATTCCCGTACCTGCGGGGCCCGTACCCGACGATGTACCGCGCACGCCCGTGGACGATGCGCCAGATCGCTGGCTACGGCCGGCCGGAAGACACGAATGACCGCCTCCGCTATCTGATCGCAGCCGGCCAGACGGGCATCTCGATCGATTTCGACATGCCGACGTTGATGGGGTACGACTCCGACAATGTGATGTCCTTCGGCGAGGTGGGCCGCGAGGGGGTTGCGGTCGACCACGTGGACGACCTCGCGGGCGTCCTCGACGGCATCGATATCGGCGAGATCTCCGTGTCGATGACGATCAACCCGACCGCCTGGGCGATGCTCGCGAAGTTCCTGGTCGTCGCGCAGGAGCGCAACGTCCCGTGGTCGAGCCTCTCCGGCACGACGCAGGCCGACATCGTGAAGGAGTTCATCGCCCAGAAGGAGTGGATCTTCCCCGTCGAGCCGTCGCTGCGTCTCCTCCGGGACATGATCACGTTCGGCGCCGAGCATCTCCCGCGCTGGAATCCGGTCAACGTCTCGGGGTATCACGCGCGCGAGGCCGGGGCCACCGCAGTTCAGGAGGTCGCTTTCACGCTGGCGGCCGGCATCACGTACTCGGAGCAGGCGACCGCGACCGGCATGCCCTTCGACGAGTTCGCCCCTCGCCTCTCGTTCTACTTCATCTCCCACTCCGATTTCCTCGAGGAGATCGCCAAGTTCCGTGCCGCACGCCGCCTCTGGGCTCGCATTGCCCGTGAGCGTTTCGACGCGCGGAAGCCCGAGTCGATGCGGCTTCGGTTCCACTGCCAGACATCCGGCTCGGCGCTCACAGCAGCCCAGCCGCTGAACAATGTCGCACGTGGCTCGCTGCAGGCGCTGGCGGCGGTTCTCGGCGGCGCTCAGTCCCTGCACGTGTCCGGGATGGACGAGGCGCTCGCGATCCCCTCCGCGGAGGCGATGAAGGTCGCGCTGCGGACGCAGCAGATCATCCTCGAGGAGAGCGGTGTGGCGAACACGATCGACCCGCTCGGCGGCTCGCACGCGATCGAGGCCATGACGGATCGGATCGAGCGAGACGCGAAGGAGCTGATCGACGAGGTCGACGAGCGCGGCGGGACTGTCGAGTGCATCGAGTCGGGCTGGTTCCAGCAGGAGATCGCCGACTCCTCGTACATCTTTCAGCTTGCAAAGGAAGCCGGTGAACGTGTCATCGTCGGCGTCAACGCGTATCGCGAAGACGACCCCGGCGTGCTCCCGTTCGAGCTCCACCGTGTCGCGCCGGACACGGAGGAGCGCAAGATCGAGGAACTCATCGCCCATCGCGCCACGCGTGACGACGCCGCAGTCGACGCGCGGCTGGCCGAGCTCGTCGCCGTCGCCCAGACCGACGCGAACATCATGCCGGCAACGATCGAGGCTGTCCGCGCCCGCGCGACGACCGGCGAGATCGTCGAGTCGCTCCGCGCCGTGTTCGGCACGTACGTGGAAACGGCCGTCTTTTGATGGCGCAGCAGATCCGGGTGCTCATGGCCAAGATCGGCCTGGACGGGCACGACCGCGGGGTCAAGGTCGTCGCGCGTGCACTGCGCGACGCCGGCATGGAGATCATCTACACCGGGTTACACCGCCGGCCCGAGGAGGTCGTGCGCGTCGCGATCGACGAGGACGTCGACGTCATCGGCGTCTCCGTGCTATCAGGGGCGCACATGCACATCTTCCCGCGCGTCATCGAACTGCTCGAGGCCGAGGACGCGCGCGAGGACATCACGATCATCGGCGGCGGCACCATCCTTCCCGAAGACATCGACGCGCTCGAGGAGATGGGCATCCACAAGGTCTTGGGCGTCGACACGCCGCTCCAGGAGATCGTCGACACGATCAACGAGGCGGTCGAGGCCAAGAGAGCCGCGCGGTGACCGCCCCGTGGCCGCCGAGCGGCCGGATCGAACTGCCCGACACCGACGACGTCCACTGGGCCCCCGAGGAGACGATGGCGCCCGAGGAGCGGGACGCCGTCGTCTTCGAAAAGCTGCGGGCTCAGATCCGCTACTGCTGGGAGCGCTCGCCGTTCTACCGCGAGCTGTGGTCAGAGGCCGGCGTGTTTCCGGAGACGCTTCGAACACGGTCCGATCTACGGCTCTTCCCCTTCGTCAAGAAGGATCACATCCGCGCCGACCAGGCCGCCCACCCCCCGTTCGGCTCCAACATCTGTTGTCCCCCAGAAGCCATCGGGCACATCCATGGCACCTCTGGCACGACCGGCCGACCCACGGCGTTCGCCATCTCCCGCGATGACTGGCTCAGAATCGCGGCCGCCCATGCGCGGATCATGTGGAGCTTCGGAATCCGGCGGGACGACACGATCTTCATCGGCTCGTTCTTCAGCCTCTACCTCGGCAGCTGGGGCGCGCTGATCGGTACCGAGGCGCTTGGTGCCCGCGCGTTCCCGTTCGGTGCCGGCGTCCCCGGGCAGACAGAACGCGCGCTCGAGTACATCGACCTGATCCGGCCAAGCGGGTTCTACGGCACGCCGTCGTATGCGCTGCACCTGGCCAAGGTGGCCACCCAGCACGGCGTCGATCCAGCGGACTTCGGCTTTCGCGTGATGTTCTTCTCGGGCGAGCCAGGTGCAGGCATCCCTGCGACCAAGAAGCGGATCGAAGAGACGTTCGGCGCCATCTGTATCGACTCGGGGACGATGGCCGAGATGACGCCGTGGATGACGAACGCCGAGTGCAGCCAACGCACCGGGATGCACCTGTGGGAAGACATCGTCTACACGGAGATCGTCGACCGGGAAACGGGCGAGCCGATCGAGGGCGACGGCGAGGGCGTCCCGGTCTACACGCACCTCGAGCGAACCTCACAACCGATGATCCGGCTCTACTCGGGCGATCTCACGCGCGTCACCAGCGACCCGTGTCCCTGCGGCCGGACCTACCGCCGGCTCCCCGAGGGCATTTACGGCCGCGTGGACGACATGCTGGTCGTCCGTGGCGTGAACGTGTATCCGAATGCGGTCGAGAACGCGCTTGCGGGTGTGCCTGGCGTCGGTCCCGAGTACAGGATCGTGATCGAGCGCCCGGCAGAGCTCGACGTGTTCAGGCTCGAGATCGAATGCGCCGACGACAACGTCGCCGCCGAGGTGCACGACCGGGTGAAATCGGCGGCCGGCGTGAGCCCCGATGTCCTCGTCCATCCGCCTGACACGCTCGAGACGACCGAGTTCAAATCCCGCCGCGTCGACGACCGCAGAAACACTCCCACCTCGACAACGGCACGGCAAGCCTGAGAAGATTGACCCCCTGACCCTTCGAGGAGGAAGCAATGAGCCCTGATGTGAACGGCGTAACGAGCCAACGCGGCACGACGCTGGTCGACCTCTCCGCCGAGATGTTCAACGGCATGCCGGCGCATGCGCTTTTCCCGTCACCGATCATCCTGCCGTACGTCGACCATCTGCAGGCGAAGGCGGCTGGCCTCGGCGTGCCCGGCGACCCGATGACATACGCGATCAACTACATCTCGATGCTCGAGCACGTTGGTACCCACGTCGATGCCCCGTACCACATCGGTGAGAACGGCACGAAGATCGATCAGATGTCGCTCGACTGGTTCACGGGCAAGGCTGTCGTGCTCGACTTGACGCACATCGAGGACCTCGCGTTCATCGACGTCGCCGACCTCGAGACAGCCGAGAAGGCATCGGGCGTCGAGATCGATGGCCATATGGTGATGATGTGCAGTGGCTTTCATGCCAGGCACTGGCCGAACCGCGAGATCGTCACGAACAATCCCGGCCTCACCTACGAGGCGTCGGAGTGGCTCGCCGAGCGCTCGCGCGTTCATGGTGTCGAGGGGCCGTCGACCGACACGGCGGGCACCAAGGAGTTCCCGAACCATCGGGTGTGCCGTGACAGGGGGATGATTCACTTCGAGTTCCTCTGCAACATGGAGCAGCTGATCGGCAAGGGAGAGTTCAT
>JAUVPB010000222.1 GCA_030598925.1 Actinomycetes bacterium | reverse complement strand
GGACTGGTCGGCGTCGGGGTCGCCACCCTCGACGCTCGTCGCGCTCGCGATGTCCGCGATCGACGTGACCCGATCTCGAAGGTCAGGGATCGTGGCCACCACAACCGCGATGCAAGCAAAGGCGATCGAGGCGTGAATGAGCCTCACGTAGCGAAACGCAACCAAGAGCACGAGGAGGACGACGAGCGCGAGGGCCGCACCTCGCGAGTACGTCAACCCGATCGTCACGAGGATCAGCACGCCTATCGCGACAGCCGCCAGACGCAACATCGCGGACTTCTCGGCCTGGGCACGGAGGATGGCGAGCGGCAGCAACGCGGCCATCATCTGGGCGTAGTAGTTCGCGTCGCCGAGCGGTCCGGCTAGCCGCGGGGTATCCGTCAGACCCCGGAAGAAATCTGCGCCGATCAGGGCGAAGCCGCCGTACGGCAGGTCATACGTACCGGTAGCGGCCTGAATCGCCGAGAACCCGGCGAGCATCGCGCCGACGGCAAGTAAGGTCCAGATCGCGAGTCGAATAGCCTGCCGCGTGCGGACCACGTTGACCACGAGCACGTAGGTAATGACTCCTTCAAGCGCAAGCGTTAGCACGGACTTGAACGCGAGCGACTGATCGAGGGCGTTCACGGACGACGCGACCGCGGCGCCCATCAGGAGCAGCAGCAACGCGAGGTTCCGGTCGAGGATGACCGTCTCGCCCCGCATGAGAAAGTACGCAGCCGGAATGACGAGCAGGAACGGAACAGCAACGCCGATGGCCGCGGGGACGCCTTGCGAGTTGATCGCAACGGCGGGCACGCTCGCGTAGACGAGGAACAGCGTGAGCGGCGTCGCGATGTCTGGCTTCAACAACACCGCGATCACCAGCGCCGCGCCCGCCACCGCAACGATCGCGAACAACGGCTTGAGCACGGCCAGGCCGCCCAGCGCCAGCGAGAACGCGAGCACAGCGGCCAGAAGCGCAGTCGATGCGACGGGCGTCCGCAGCAGGCCTCGAGGCGGGAGCGACATCCCGGTCGATGGCCCGGGCGTGAGGGTCGGCGTGTCGGCCGGACTCAAGCTGTCACACTCTGAAAGTCGATGTGATCGGCATGACCAACTGCGCCCGCTCGGTCAGGCACCGGTGTCAGGCACCGGTCGCATGGTGACGGCCTCGTGATCGCTCCAGCCATCCTCCGCCAGCCAGCCCCCACGACTCGGGACACGCGCCAGTCGCGAGGTTCGACATGACGGCGCTGCTGGCCATCTCGCTGGGTGTACTCGTCTACACATTCGTCGGATACCCGGCTCTCGCGGCGCTGCTCGCGCGCGTGCGACCACGGAAGCTTCAGCTGCGAGCCGACTTCAGCCCGCAGCTCAGCGTGATAGTTCTCGCCTACAACGAAGAGGCGGAGATTCGCGACCGCGTCGCGAACCTTCGCGATCTCGACTATCCAGCGGCGAAGCTCGAGTTGGTCGTGGTAGCGGATGGTTCTGAGGACGCGACTGCCGAAAACGCGCGAGCTGCCGGCGTCACCGTTCTGCACCAGCGAGAGCGTAGGGGAAAGATGGTTGCGATGAACCGGGGGGCCACGGCGGCGGGCGGAGAGATCCTCCTGTTCTCGGACGCGAACAATCGGTACACGCCGGAGTCGGCAAAAGCGATCGCCGCGCCCTTCGCCGATCCGGAGGTCGGCGTCGTGACTGGACGGAAGATGATCGACGACCGAAGCGGCCGCCCGCTCGATCGGGCCGAGGGCACGTATTGGCGCTACGAGACGAAGATTCGCGAATGGGAGAGTGCGACAGGATCGACGACGGGAGTAAACGGCGAGATCATCGCGTTCCGTCGCGAGGCCTTTCCGACGCCTCCAGAGGGCACGATGAACGAGGACTTCGTGCAGGCGATGATGGCGGCAGCCGCCGGCTGGCGCATCGTCTATGCATCCGACGCCGTCTCGATCGAGCGAGCGTCGGCCACGGCAAGCGACGAGTTGACGCGGCGCTCCCGACTGGTCACCGGACGCGCGCAGGCTCTCGTGCGCGTTCTTCCTGGCCTGATGCTGCGACAGCCCGGCCTCGCGTGGAAGCTCGTCTCGCACAAGGGTCTTCGACCGCTCGTACCGTTCTGGATGATCGCTGCGTTCGCGAGTAACGTCGTACTCGCCTTCAACCACGTGTGGGCCCAGGCGCTGCTCGCCGCCCAGCTCGTGTTCTATGCGCTGGCCGTGCTCGGTTGGCTCGCCGATCGCGCGGGCAGGCAGACCCGAATCCTGTTTCTGCCCTACTACTTCTGCCGCGCCAATCTGGCTACCCTGAACGGCCTGTGGAACTTCGCGACGGGGCGTCAGGAAGCGGTCTGGCAGCGTGTGAGACGCGCATAGACGACGCCGGCGTCTCGTCGTACGCGACATCAACCCCACCCGCCGCATCACCTGGACGCCGCTAGCTGCGGTCGCCCGATTCACGTGAGGGGAGCGACTCCACGACGGGCCGAGTCTTGATCGGCTCTGGAATGGGCTCTCCGGCCGGGACGACCTGAACCGCGTTCTCAATGGGCTCGCCAGTCGCGTCGGACGTGCGCCTGAGCGACTCTCTGAAGAGGGCCATCAAGCCGGCGCCGATCACACCCGCCAGAAACGCGAGGGCTGTCAGCAGCATGACTTGCGGCGCTACCTGTTTCGTGGGAACTTCAGGCGGATCGACGATGGAGAGCTCCCCAGCTAGCGGGGAGCCGAAGACCCGCACGGCAGCCAAGCGGATCTGCGCCTGCTGGCGGTTGGTCAGCTGAGCGATCTCGTCCTGGCGCAGCAGTTCCTCGACGGCCTCGGTCGACTCTGTCGCAACTTCCTCGCTCAGCCGGATCAGCTCGTTGGCGAGCGTCTCGGCAAAGAGCGCTGTCCGCACCGGAATGGAGTCCTGCACCCGAATCGTCACGATTCGGCTCACTTCGTTCGAGGACGAGCGCACCGCCTCGCGGAGGTCTTCGGTCGGCGTGCTCAGGCCGAGCCTCCGTGCCGTTCGCTCGAGCAAGGGCCCACTGACAGCAAGCTCCGAGTACGTGCGCGCGAGCGCGCCCGAGGCTCGCACAGTGCCCTCGTCGGCGTTGATCGGCCCGGTGACGAGACCGGCCTCTGCCTCGTACGTTGGATCGATTCGCGTGCTGACCGAGTACGCGACGACGGCTGCCACGACGCCTCCGAGGAGGAGGAGCCACCACCAGCGCCGCAGCAGCGGAATGAAGCCTTGGATCTCCATGGTTACTGTGTCCGCGACCCCGCGCCGCAGGCTGGCCACACCCTCCCCCTTGTGACAGCGCACTCGACTCGCGAGCGAGTACGTAGTGTAGAGCGTTTGGCGCAATGAAGGTTCATGTGCGCACGCCCTAGCCAACGAGCTCCTCGACGCTGGGCGCCCCGCCGATCCAGTCGAGCTGAGCCCGCAAGCCCTCCTCGATTCCGACCTTGGGCTGCCACCCGAGCTCGGTGCGCGCGCGCGTCGTATCGGCCGACGTCCTCCGCGCGTCGCCCTTGGCGGAGGGTGCCGAGTCGATCGCCAACCGGGTACCACTGGCCTGCTCGAGCAGCTCGATCACGCGGTTGAGGCGTACCTCGGTGCCGCCACCCACGTTGTACACAGCACCCGGCGGCGCGTGCTCCATCGCGAGGGTCGTCGCCTCCACGGCGTCGCGGATGTACGTCACGTCGCGCGACTGCTCACCAGTGCCGTAGAGCGTGAACGGGGTCCCGGCAGCAAGTGCTTTGGCAATGCGTGTGAACGCCATATCGGGCCGCTGACGTGGCCCGTAGACCGTGAAGTAACGCATCGTGACGGCATCGAGTTCGAGCGCGTCTCGATACGCAAGCGCGAGCTGCTCGCAGGTCAGCTTCGTCACGCCGTACGGAGAGATCGGCTGCGGGGCCGTTTCCTCGGGCGTCGGATACGCCGCTGCGTTCCCGTAAACCGAGGACGACGACGCCCAGACGACGCGCAGCTTCTGTCGCGTGGCAACTTCGAAGATTCGTTGCGTCGCCAGCACGTTGTCTCTGACGTACGGATCGAACTCTTGCCCCCAACTTGCTCGAACACCGGGCTGTGCCGCGAGATGGAAGATGCCCGCTGCCCCCGCGATCGCGTCGTCGATCGAATCGGAGGCGAGATCGAGCTCCGCCAGCGTGAACCCGCTTTGGGCACGGAGGCCCGAGAGGTTGTACTCCTTCAGATCGCGGTCGTAGTAGGCAGTGAAGCTGTCGATTCCGACCACCGAGTGGCCGAGCTCGAACAGCCGCTCGCTCAGGTGGGACCCCAGGAAGCCCGCGCAGCCCGTCACAACGTACGCGCCCATCAGCAGGCCCGCGTCCGTGGCGTCGCAGGAGCATCGCTCCCGGAGGATGAGGTCGATTCGATCATGGTCGGTCCGCAGGAACCGTGGAGCTAGATGTCGCGTCCCCCGCAAGTCTGACGCACTTTCGGCGAAAGTGTTAACCAGAACCCCGAAAAGGGTCGTGCTCGCAGACGGCGTGGAGCAGGGGCCTAGCCTGGGGCGGCGCCGC
>JAUVPB010000291.1 GCA_030598925.1 Actinomycetes bacterium | reverse complement strand
GTTCCATAGCGACGAAGCAGCTCGAGGTAGCGGGTCCGCGCGCGCTCGGCGGACGCGATCATCGCCTCGATGTCGCCGTGGTTGTGGGTCGGGGTTCGCGTGTTCTCGAGGATGTGCCGGTAGAGCTTCTCCTGACGGACGCCCTGCGAGACCAGCTTGACGGCGCGGTAGATGTTCCCCTCGGCCCAGATGTCGACGACGTCCGTGGCGAGACCGGGATAGGCGCCGCCGATGTCCGTCAGGTGTGCCGAGGCGGCCGAGAAGCCGACGCACTCACCGTCGAGGAAGATCGGAACGATGACGCAGACGTCGGGCGAGTGGCTCGCGCCAAGATACGGATCGTTGTGCAAGATCACGTCGCCGTCGTGGACGTCGTCGCCCAGCACGCTGAGCGCGCCGCGAACGGCCTTCCCCATTGCCGCCATGAAGAGCGGGGTCGTGTCCGACTCGGCGAGCAGGTTCCCCTCGGCATCGAAGATGCCCGCGCCGAGATCCTCCGACTCGCGGATGATCGAGGAGAAGGACATGCGGTAGAGGACGCTGGCCATCTCCTTGCCGATCGAGGAGAGCGCGCCGCCGATGACGCGCATCAGAATCGGCGTCGCGAGCCCGCTGCTGGCCCCGCGCGCGGCGGTGATCGCCGCGGCACAATCGATGACGATGTTGCCGAAGCGGTCAATCTCGGCACCGAAGCCGGGGGGCACGACTGTGGTCGTGTCGTACTGTTCGATCACGGCCGGGCCGTCGATCCGATCGCCGGCGCGCAGCTGGTCGCGATCGTAGAACGGCGTCGCGAGCGGCTCCGGGAGGCCCTCGATGTCGAAGAGTACGTCGGCCTCGAACGTGAGAGCACTCGCCGGGTCGCTGCCGCCGGCCTCGAGCTCGGGGTACACCAGCTCCTCGACCCGGCCGATCCCGAGCACACGCACGTTGACGACCTCGACGTCGAGGTCGGCTCGCGTCCCGTACTCGCGCTCGTGCGCTTCGTGGAAGGCCTCTTCGAGCACATCGACCCAGCCCGGCTCGCCTGCGGTCTTGGGCACGTCGAAGCGCACCTCGTAGCCTTGGCCTTTGTAGCGGCCGTCGGCGAGCCAGCGGAACTCCCAGCGTGATTCGGGAACCCGGTCCTTGGCGAGGCGATCGGCTGCTTGCCGTTCGAGCTCCGCGAAACGCCGGGCGAGGCGCTCGGGCTCGAGCTTGCCGTGCCGCTCGGTTGCGACGAACTCGTGCTCGAGATCGGTCGCGAGCAGCCCGGTCGCGGACAGGATTCCAGGGTGCGGAGGCACGAGCACGCGCGGGATCTCGAGCTCGAGCGCGATATCGCAGGCAAACAGTGGCCCCGCCCCGCCCGCCGCGACGAGCGTGAAGTCGCGAGGGTCGTAACCGCGCCGCACCGAGTTCAACTCGATGGCCCGTGTCATCTCGAACTTCTGGATCTGGAGGGCGCCAAGCGCGGCCTCCTCGACGCTCATGCCGAGCCGACCGGCCAGCGCGCCCATCACGGCGCGCGCACGCTCGAGGTCGAGTTGCATCGTGCCGCCGAGCAGACCGCGGACGGGGCGAAGGCGTCCGAGCAGGAGCTGCGCGTCGGTCGAGGTCGCGTCGACACCCCCGCGCCCGTAGCAGGCCGGCCCCGGATCGGCGCCGGCCGACTGCGGGCCGACGCGGAAGACACCGCCCTCGTCGACGTAGGCGATCGAGCCGCCGCCCGCGCCGATCGTGTCGATGTCGACCATCGGCACCATCGCCTGGTAGTCGCCCACCTTGGTGTCGAGCAGGTGGCGCATCCGCAGGCGCCCCTGAGGCGCGACGCCTATGTCGGCTGACGTTCCGCCCATGTCGAGCGTGATCACGTCTTCGTACCCCGCCTGCCGGCCGGCCCAGATACCGCCGATCAACCCGGCGACCGGGCCCGACATCATCAGGGTGACAGGACGCCGAGTGCCTGTATCCACCGTCGCCATGCCGCCTGAGGACTGCATGAGCTGGACGTCGCTGCCGAAGCCCTGTGCCCTCAGTGACTCGTCGAAGCGCTCGAGGTAGCTCGCAACCTTCGGGCCGACGTAGGCATTGAGGCATACCGTCGAGAACCGTTCGAACTCGCGATACAGGGGCAGCACCTCATGGGAGATCGAGAGGTAGGCCTCCGGGAACTCCTCGAGCAGGATCTCGGTGATCCGCTGCTCGTGGGCCGGGTTCAGGTAGCTGTGTAGGAGGCAGACCGAGACCGCCTCGACGCCGGCGGCCCTCAGCTCGCGGACGCGCTCGCGGACTTCGTCCTCGTCGAGCTCCGCGATCGCCTCGCCATCGGGAACGATCACGCGCTCCTTCACCGTCAGCCGGTGCCGCCGCTTCACGAGTGGCCTCGACTGCCACGGAAGCTCCTGTTGGAGGGAGAAGCTGTACGGCTTGCGATGCCGCGCAATGTGGAGGATGTCGCGGAAGCCCTCGGTCGTGATCATCCCGACCTCGGCGCCCGCGTGCGTAAGGACGATGTTGGTCGCGACCGTCGTCCCGTGCAGAACACCGTCGACGTCGCTCAGCCCGACGCCGCTCTTCGCGCAGAGCTCGTCGACCCCCGCAACGACGCCTTGGGCCGGGTCGCTCGGTGTCGAAGGCACCTTGTCGACCGTGATGCGACCACTCTCCTCGTCGACGAGGATGAGGTCGGTGAACGTGCCCCCAACGTCGACGCCGACCCGCTTCATGGGACCCGCTTCATCGCCGCCAAACTGTACGTGAGGCTGGCGGCGGCGACGCGCGGTAGCCCCAGAATTTCACGGTTCGTGTTGGCCCGGTTGGATCATGGTGATGGCTCTGGCTTTTCTGATTGATTCATCGCCGCGCGGTACTGGTTGACCGAGGTCAGCTCGTACGCGCATGAAGCGGATGGTCTCTGTGCCTTGGTTGGTCACCGTCACCCGGAACCGAAGCGGCCGCGTCTGCGAGAGACGATATATGTAGACTTATGGTGTGAGGACGCGCCGGCCATCGGCTCAGACCCGCCTGGTGCTGGACGTACTTGCCGCTGGAGGCGACTCGTGGCGGTTCGGGTACGACCTATCTCGCGAGACAGGGCTTGCC
>JAUVPB010000036.1 GCA_030598925.1 Actinomycetes bacterium | reverse complement strand
TTCGACCTCCGTCATCGGTGACGTCGACCGACTCGAACTCGACCTCGTGCTCGCCAAGGAACTCCCTGGCCTGGGCGCACGATGCTCAGGAAGGGCGCCAGAACAGCGTCAGCTCACGTGTCATGCAGCTAGTTTGTCACGTGTGAGCCCACGCGAGCGAAGACGATGAGCGTCGTCGAGTACGAGGTAGGTCGGCAGCCCGGTCCGCCCGAGCGGCCGCGGGTCGATGTCGATCCGATCACGCTGCGCGTGCTCGGTGGCGCATTCCACGCCGTGGCCAAGGAAATGGCAGGGGTGCTCTTCCGCATGAGCTACTCGTCGATCATCCGCGAGTCGGAGGATCTTGGCGCCGGCATCTTCGACGTCGAAGGACGCGAGATCTGCGAATCGGATACGACCCCGCTTCACATCGGCTCACTGCCGTGGTACATCCGGGGGTTCCTACAGCGGCTTGACGGCGAGATCGAAGAAGGCGACGTGATCGTGCACAACCACCCGTATCTGGGGGCGTCGCACACGCCCGACATCGCTGTCGCAGTGCCGATCTTCTGGGAGGGAGAGCTGCTGGGCTTCTCCGCCGTGACCGCGCATGTGCTCGACGTCGGCGGCTCGTACCCGGGGATCAACGCAGACGCGTTCGACATGTACGCCGAGGCCAAGATCTACAACGGTTTGCGTTGGTACCAGGCCGGCGAGCTGAACCGGGATCTCGATCGGATGATCTTCGACAACGTGCGCACCGAGAGCATGAACCGGGGCGACCTGGAGGCAATGCACGCGGCATGCGAGCTCGGCAAGCGGCGGTTCCAGCGACTGCTCGAGCGCTATGGGGTCGACACGGTCATGAGCGCTGCGTACGACTGGATGGACTACTCGGAGCGCATGCTTCGTGCCGAGATCGAGAAGATCCCCGACGGCGAGTACCGGGCCCCGACGGGCTGGTTGGACGACGACGCGGTGCATCGTGACGTCCGGCTTCGCGTCGAGACAGCGGTGCGCGTGGAGGGCGATTCGATCACGATCGATCTGACCGGATCGCATCCGGAGGTGCCGACCGGCTACAACGTCCCGTTCGAGGGCTCGCTGCTCGTTGCGTGCTACTTCGCGATACGAACGGTCCTGCTCGACGAGGCAACGTACCCGGAGCACGTACCGCAGAACGACGGCATCTTCAGACCTGTTGACGTGATCGCGCCGAAGGGGACGATCTACAACCCGCGGTTCCCGCGAGCGTGTTTCGCGCGTTTCTGCCAGATCCAGCGCGTCATCGACAACACGCTGCTGGCCCTCTCGGACGTGCTGCCTGCCCAGACCACGGCGGGCAACTCAGCGGGCATCCACTTCTGCTCCTACTCAGGCTTCCAGGAGGCCAGTGGCGAGTACTGGATCTACCTCGAGGTCAACGAGGGGTCGTACGGAGGGCGCCACGGCAAGGACGCCATGGACTCGGTTGACAACCTGATGGTCAACACACGCAACAACCCGATCGAGGAGCTCGATATGCGCTTCCCGATGCGCTGCGATCGCTACGAGCTGCGCGACGTCCCGGCAGCCCCAGGGCGCTGGCGCGGTGGCATCGGGATCGTTCGTGAGAACCGGTTTCTCGTCGACGGCGTCTACTCGAGCGAGGGAGACCGACATTACGACCCACCTCGGGGCGTGTTCGGCGGGGAGAACGGCACGACGGCAAGCGTGACGAAGAATCCCGGTCAGGCGGCCGAGGAAGAACTGCCTGCCAAGGTGACCGGCATCCCATGCAAGACCGGCGACGTGATCCGCATCGAAGCGCCGAACGGGGCTGGCTACGGCGATCCGCTCGAGCGCGCGCCGGAGGCGGTCCGCGGCGACGTGCTGGACGGGTTCACGACTCCTCAGCTCGCCACGGACCAGTACGGCGTTGTCCTCGGTCCGGAGCCGGAACTGGCCGTCGACGAGCCTGCGACAGACGCGCTTCGCCAACAGCGGCGCGTGCACGCAGACCCTCGCTAGGCCCGGCGGCCGCCGCAGCTCTGCTGCGCCTACAAACCGAAGGGGTGATGACACCGGGCGGGCGATGAGGTAGGCTCCGCATCTTCGATGCGTCGCGTTCCCGTCGCTTTCGCACTCGTGGCTCTGCTTGCGCTGTCGCTGACGGCTGCCGCAAGCGCGAGCCAACTTATCGCCCGCAATGCGAGCGATGTGCTCCTGCGTGTCAACGCGGCGGGCGATGCGCTCGTCACCTACACGAAGCCAAACGGGGCGCGCGTACGCGCGCTGGCGTCGGGCGCGCTGGACGCCCTGCCACCTGATGCACGTGGCCGGCAGGTCAAGTTCCGGCTCGACTACTCAGGCGGATGGAAGTCACGCGGGGCCCCGGTTTGGAAGCGCTTTGGCGATCGATGCCGCCCGTACGACGGCCCGGAGCTCGCATTCCTCGTAACCGCGTGCAAGGCGCCGGACGGCACGTACTGGGTTCTTCAGCGCTGGCAGCGGAGCCTCCCTTACCACGGTAGTCGTGCCTCGACGCGTTTCCACTACACGTGGGAGCTCCGCCTCTCTCATTTTTCTGGCGACCTCGCGAGGCTCGAGGTGTGGCACGACTGGATGCATTCGAGCCTCTTTCACGAGCTCTTCGGACGGGTCACCTATCGAGGCATCCCCGTTCACGGTTTTCCGAAGAAGCGCTTTGCCAGCGCGAGCCAGTCGTTCGCGCGACGCGTATACGCGGACACGCTCAATTCGGGCTACGGACCCGGTTGGTGGCGCGCTGACGCCCTTCGGACGCACTACCCGACGGGGACGTTCTGCGTGCTCCTCGCCAAGAATCTGACCGACAAGTGGGGCACGAACCGCGGCTGGGGCCAGCGATACCGGATTGTCGTCGAGGGCCCGGGCGTCACGCCCGACATCGTCTGGATCGGCGACGCGTTGCCGACCTTCGACGGGAGCAACGCCAGCCACGTTGAGCACGAGGGCGAGATGGAGCGCATCCGTCTCTCGCTGGGCGATCCCGACCGCCGCTGTCAGTTCTCGTAGCGGCCCGCGGCGTCCCGTCACGTGAGCTGAGCACGGCTGGTTGCGTGGGTCGAGCCTGGCCAGTCGCGTGGGTCGAGCCCGGCTAGTCGCGCCAAACGTCGCCGAACAGCCGGAGCCAGTTCAGCCCGAGGACGCGCTCGATCCGCGCGTCCGGCCACCCACGCGCGTCCATCGCCTCGGCGAGAGTCGGAATGGTCGAGATTCGCTCAAGGCCTTGAGGCGCGTCGACGAGCGGCACGTTCGGGTCGGGCATTGGAGCGAGCAACCGGCCAACGCCCTTGTCTCGTCTCAGCCAGGTGAGGAACTCGATGCCGTAGTCCTGCATGAAGTCGGTACCGATGCCAACGTTTTCCTCGCCGGCGACGTTGAGCATGTGCTCGATGGCGTCGAGGTAGTCGTCGCGGGTCGCAACGCCATCAGGCTTCAGAAACCAGGGCAGCAGCGTCACGCCGACCAGCCCGCCGCGATTGACGACTGCCTGGATCTGCGCGTCCGTCTTGTTCCGAGGGTGCGGGTTCAGTGCGTGCGGGCACACATGCGAGTAGACGACCGGTGCCTTCGACGCCTCAACGACGTCGGCCGCGGTCTTCGACCCGACATGTGACAGATCGGCGAGGATGCCGAGACGGTTCATCTCGGCGAGAACGTCGCGTCCGTAATCCGACAGGCCGCCGTCATGTGACTCCCAGCAGCCCGCCCCGACGAGGTTCTGCGTGTTGTAGGTCATCTGGATGACTCGCACACCCAGCCCGTGGAAAAGCTCGAGTCGATCGATGCGGTCCTCGATCGCCCAGGTGTTCTGGAAGCCGAGGATGACGCCGACGCGCTTCTTACGCTTGGCCGCGGAGATGTCCGCTACCGATGTGACCGAGCGCAGGATGTCGCTGTTCTCCTCGATCCGCGCCCTGAAGGTCGCGACGTTCTCCATCGTGGCTGCGAATCCCTCCCACACGCTGCAGGTGTAGTTGACGGCGCTCAGGCCGGCCTGTTGCTGCTCCTCGAAGATCTCTCTGCTCCAGCTGCAGATCTGGAGGCCGTCGATCACGAGCGAGCGTTCATGGAGACTTGCGGTCATCGCGTGGCCATCGTAGTTAGAGTTCGCGGCCGTGGCCGAGAACGAGACGCGGGTCGAGCGCGATGCCCTCGGCGAGGCGGAGGTACCGGAGAACGCGCTCTGGGGCATCCACACGGCACGCGCTCGCCAGAACTTCGTCGTCTCGGGCGTTAGGCTTACGACGCAGCCGGCGCTGATCGCCGCTCTCGGCCACGTGAAAGTGGCCGCTGCCCGGGCCAACGACGATCTGGGCGCTCTCGCCGGTGAGCTCGCCCGGCCGATCATCGAGGCCGGACGAGAGGTGGCAGCAGGACGACATGACGCGGAGTTCCCGCTTGAAATCGTGCAGGGCGGCGGTGGCACGTCGACCAACATGAACGCAAACGAGGTGATCGCGAACCGCGCGAATCAACTCCTCGGCGGCGCCCCGGGCGACTACGCGCCTGTGCATCCGAACGACCATGTCAACCGTTCGCAGTCGACGAACGACGTCTACCCGACCGCGCTGCACCTGGCAACGCTCACCGTCGCCGACCCGATGCTCGCCGGCCTTCGCCATCTCGAGGAGGTGCTCGAGCGCAAGGCAAACGAGCTCGGAGACCTCGAGCGCCTCGGACGCACGTGTCTGCAGGACGCCCTTCCGCTCTCGGCAGCGGCAGCGCAGCGGGCGCAGGCGGTCGCTCTGCGTCGGATCCGCGCGGATCTGGAGCGCTCACTCGCCCCGTTCGGTTCCGTGCCCCTCGGCGCGACGGTGATCGGGACGGGCTTCGGCTCTCCTGGCGGGTACATCGAGAGCGCTGTCTCGGCTCTGGCGGAGGAGAGCGGGCACGCTCTGTGTCCCGCCGACGACCTGTTCGACGCTCTCGCCCATCTCGACGGATACGTCGCGGTGATATCCGACCTCAACCGGGTGATGCTGGTGATGGGCAAGATCGCGGCCGACCTTCGCTACCTGTCCTCCGGCCCCGTCGGAGAGGTCCAACTGCCTCCGCTTCAAGCCGGCTCGTCGGCGATGCCCGGGAAGGTCAACCCCGTTCTGCCCGAGCTCGTTCTGCAGGTGTCCTATGAGGTGACGGGTGCGGCCGTGACGATCGAAACGGCCGTGGCCGGCGGTGAGCTCGAGCTCAACGTGATGGAGCCGGTCATCGCACGCCACGTGCTCGAGAGCCTGCGCGACGTCGGAGCAGTGTCGAGGCTCTTCGCCGATCGATGCATCGCCGGCCTGCGTTATGACGAGGAGCGCACCGGGCTGCATCTCGAGGGCTCCTACGCTCCTCTGGTCGAGCTGGCAACAGAGCAGGGCTACTCGGCCGCCGCCGAGGCAGCTCGAGGCACGTCGAAACGCTCGACCGACACGTAGCGGAGTACGTTCGACCTCTTCGGCCGTTTCTACCCCGTCTGAGGGGGATTTGCCCCTCGACCGGGTGAGTAGCGCTTCCACATGAAGGGGTAGGGCGTCACGCTGTGCCTGTCGAGAGCAAATTCGGTGGAGTGAGGGGGAGATTGATTTGAGCGACGAGCATCTGGGAACCTCGGTGGCACAATGCATCGCGGAGTTTGCGCCGCTCGAGCACGACGAGTTGGTGACGATTCTCCACGCGTGTGCCTACGAGCTCTCTCGTCGCTCTGATCAGACGCCTCGCTCTGTCGCCGAAGCGTTGTTTGTGGCGATGCCTGACGACGGGATGTGGCGCGAGCACGTGCTTCCGGTAGTCACGGCCTACGTCGAAGCCGAGCTCGGCGACGTCGACTGAGCTAGCGGGCGCTCCTACGCTGCCGGTGGCGCCGTCGCTCGATTAGGCTTTCGCCTCCCGAGGAAAGGCAGGGTCGAATGCAGCGCGGCGATCAGACCTACGACGTTGCGGTCGTCGGCTGCGGCATGGGCGGCTGGGTCGGCGTAGCCTCGGCACGCCGACGTGGCGCGCGGGTGGCTCTGATCGAGAGCGGCCCGATCGGCGGCACCTGAATAACGCGCGGGTGCATCCCGACCAAGGCCCTGGTCAGGGCCGCGCAGATCGCACACGATGCGGGTGCTGCCCGCGACTACGGGATCGAGATGGGCGGCGTCTCTGTCGACTTCGCTGCCGTCATGGCCCGCGTCCGCGCCGTCATCGAAGAGGGAACTGCCTGGTACGAGCAGCAGATCGCGGACGACGAAGGCATCAACCTGTTCCGGGAGGAGGCGTTCTTCACGTCGCCGACGACGCTCCAGGCCGGCGACGCCGAAATCACGTTTCGCAACGCGCTGATCGCGTCTGGTGCTCGACCGACCATCCCGCCGATCCCGGGCGTCGATCTCCCTGGTGTCGTTACGAGTGACGAGCTACTGCAGGCGACAGAGCTTCCGAACAGGCTCGTCTGCGTTGGGGCGGGTGCGGTCGGGCTCGAGTTTGCGCAGGCGTACCGACGTTTCGGCGTCGAGGTCACAATGCTCCACCGTGGGACCCATATCGCCCGGGACGAAGATCCTGAGCTCGCTGAGCTACTCGCGGGCTACCTGCGCGAGGAGGGGGTCGACGTGGTCGTCGGCTCTGCGGTCGACCGGCTCGAGCAAACGGCGTCCGGCGTCGTCGCTCACTGCCCGGATGGCCGATTGGTCGAGGCCGATCGCGTGCTTGTCGCTACCGGTCGGGCGCCGGCGGTCCACGATCTGGGGCTCGAGAACATCGGGGTGGAGGTCACGCCGCGTGGCGTTGTCGTCGACTCCGAGCTACGGACGAGCGTTCCGCACATCTACGCGATCGGCGACGCCATTGGCGGCCTGATGTTCACGCACGTGGCCACCCATGAGTCGCCCCTAGCCATCGCAAACATGCTCGATGGCGCGTCACGCCGCCCCGACTACCGCGTCATCCCACGGGTGATCTTCACGGATCCCGAGCTCGCCGCCGCCGGACTGGCCGGGCCTCAGGCACGCGACGCGGGGCACGATGTTGAGATACGCCGGCACGATGTGGGTCAAACCGGCAAGTCGCGAGCCCTCGGCGATCGACGAGGTCGCGTGAAGCTCGTGAGCGACGCGAAGAGCGGCGAGCTACTTGGTGCGCACATCCTCTCCCGCCACGGCGCGGACCTCCTGCCTGGCCCAATGGTCGCGATGAACGCGCCCGCGCGGGACCTGAGTCCGTTGCTTGCGACGATCCACGCCCACCCGACGTTGTCGGAGACCGTGAAGATCGCCGCCCGTGCCAGACCGTCGTAACGCGCCGAGTGCTAGCCGGCGTCGGAAGCTGCGAGCGCGCCGTGCTCGACCGGAAACAGCTCGACGATCAGATCCTCGAGCTGGTTCTCCGTCAGTGGGCCGTTGTGCTCCTCGACGATTACGCCGTCCGCTGAGATGAAGGCCGTGAACGGCATCGAGAAGCCGCCGAACGCCCTGTAGAGATCACCGACCGGGTCGTCCGCGAGCTCGAACGTGACGCCGGTTTCCTCGATGAGCTTGAGCGCCTCAGAGCGCTCGTCCTGCAGGTTGACGCCGAGCCAGGCAACGTCCTCGCCGAAGGTCGCGTGGACGGGCGCGATCGCTAGCGAGAGCTCGGCTACGCACGACGGACACCAGGAGGCCCAGAAGTTGACGACGAGCGGCCGACCCGCGTGGTCGGCGAAGGTGCTCGTCGTTCCGTCGAATAGCGCGAAGCTCGCGTCGGGCGCGAGGGGCCCCTGGCGGGCGATCGATGTCCCGGCCGCTACGGGACTCGCTCCGCCGCCGGTGAACGGCGACGCTGCGAAGATGCCGACACCGACGACGGCCGTCAGCACCCCCACAGCGGACGCGGTGGTAAGTAGGTTGCGTCGCCGGGCCCCAGAGCCCGTCCGGTTGTCTCGGCGCAGCGTCGGGCGGAACGCATAGGCGACGGTTGCGGCGATCAGTCCGCCGAAGATGAGAGCCCAGAGCAACGCGTTCTCACCGAAGACCTCCGTCGCGCGTTGAGAAAGACTCTCGGTCAGGCGGAAGGCTCCTGAATCGTTGAGGGCGTCGGCGCCCTCGCCGATATTCGTCGCCCAGAACCACACGATGTATGCGCCGGCGGCGAGCAGCACCACGCCGGAAGCACGGTTGACGTAGCGAACCGAGCTGCGGAGCCTGCCGACGATGGTCTGCTTCCCCAACGCCAGCACGATCGTGATGGCGATCAGCATCATCGACATCCCAAGGCCGTACACGAGGAAGGTTGCCGTGCCGCTTATGAAGCTCGTCGCAGTGAGTTGAGCGGCGACGACCGAGAGGAAGACAGGCAGCGTGCACGACAGCGACGCGGCGCCGTAGGAGAGCCCGAAGACGAAGACAGATCTCAGCCCCCTGTCCTTGCTTGCCGTCTTGGCCTTGGGCAGGCCGATCGTGAGCTGATAGCCGAACAGCATTGCGACTCCGAGGAGAGCGACGAATGCGCCGATTCCGAGCGCGACGTATGGGATCCAGTCGATGACCGCTCGGAAGCCGGCCGTGATCGCTACGCCCGTTACGCCAAAGATGAGGAGGAAGCTGAGTGACATCACCCCGCCAACGACCAGGGCGCGACGCAGAGACTCGGCACCGCTGCGACCCTCGCCCTGGTCCGTTCCCATGAAGTAGGAGAGGTACGCCGGGAGCATCGCGAATCCGCAAGGATTCATGATCGCGATCAGGCCGGCGGCGAACGCCACGGCCAGTGGCGCCTCGATCACGAGGCCGCGGTCTGCGTTGGGAGCTTCTGCATGTTGGTCGGTATGACCGCGCGATTCGCGGCGTCGATTCGCGCGACGGCACTGGCAGCCAGGGATTGGCGTTAAGCGAGCGTTAGCTGCGAGTTAGGCCGTGGCGGAACGGCGATACGCTGAGCACGGTGTCCGGGTTCATTTCGATGTTCGGATTCATTTCGACGCTCGACCGGCTCGATGAGGCTGCGCTCGATGCGGTGACCGGCGTCCGGTGGGCACCGATTTCTGGGGTGTTCGTCGTCGCGTCGGCTTGGTGGTTCAAGGGCTTCGTGTTCGTTGGCCTCGGGGCACTCGCCGATCTGAAGCGACGCTCGCTGGTGCCGCTCGCGGCGTTGGCCGGAGCCGTGTCGTTCGGCATCGCGGCGGGAATCGTGGCCGGTGTCAAGGATGCCGTCGATCGAGCGCGGCCCGCGGTCGCTGATCCGACGTTCGAGACCCTCATTGCGACGCCATCCTCGCCGTCGTTCCCGTCGGGGCACGCGGCGACCGCGTTCGCTGCAGCGGTCGCGATCGGTGTGTTGTGCCCGCGCTTGCGCTGGCCCCTCGTCGGCCTTGCAGTGTTCGTGGCCTTCTCGCGCGTGTACCTGGGCGTCCACTACTGGCTCGATGTGCTCGTCGGCTCGCTGCTCGGCGTCGCGATCGGCTTTGGCGTCGCGTGGGCCATGCGCCGTGTGCTCCGACCGGTCCCCGCAGACCCGACACCGGCGTAGCCCGTACACCCATGTTGGCCGTCCGCCGCGCGAGACACCGACTCCGAGCCGTCCTCGCGCTCAGGTGCGGCTAGCCTGCGCGAATGCGACGTCGCTCGCTCGGGATCGGTTTCAGCCCTCTCGAACGCAGGCGCGAGCTGATCGTCGAGCTCGCGACGCTCGCCGACCAGCGCGGCTACGACAAGGTTGCGCTCGGCGAAGGGTGGTCCTGGGATGTACACCTGCTGCTGGCGGAGATCGCTGCGAAGACCGAGAACCTGCAGCTGGTGTCGGCCGTGGTGTCCGCCTTCAGCCGCACTCCTGGATCAATCGCCATGTCCGCCGCCACGCTTTCGGTGCAGACCGGAGGTCGGTATGCGCTGGGGCTCGGCGCGAGCTCGCAAGCTCTGACCGAGGGCTTTCACGACACCGCCTACGAGAAACCGGTGTCGCAGCTGCGTCGGACGATCGAGCAAACGCGGACGTTGCTTCGCGGGGAGAGGCTTGAGCTGGCACGGGGTGCGCGGGCGCTCCGCCTTGGAACTGAGTCCGTCCCAACCGTTCCCATCTACGTCGCGGCGCTGTCGCCGCGTGCGTTGCAGCTCGTCGGTGAGCTTGCCGAGGGCTGGTTGCCGTTCCTCGTCCCAGCGACCCAGCTGCCGGCATTCGTGGCCGAGATCGAGCGTGGCAGGTCGCGCCGTAGCGCTGATCTCGGCCCGCGGATTGACGTGTTACCGGCCGTGCCGACTCTTGTCTGTGGCGACGCGGTCCGCGCTCGCGAGGTGATGAGTGCGATGCTCTCGACGTACCTGCTCGCGATGGGGGAGTTCTACGGGCCGTTTCTCGAGCGGATCGGCTTTCGCGACGAGGTTGGCGCGATTCGAGCGGCGAACGGGCGACCCGGCGACGGTGTCGTTCCGGCTGGCGGCGAACGGCTCCTGGTCGAGCAAACCATCTTCGGCACCCCATCCAGCGCACGCGATCAGCTCGAGCGGTGGTATCAGGCCGGCGCCGATAGCCCGCTTCTCACGCTTCCGCCGGGCGCGCCCGAAGATCTGCTGCGCGAAACGATCGAAGCCATGGCTCCTGCCGTTTAGCCTCTTTCGGCGCTACCTGCGAGGGCTCTACGGCCGCGCGGGCGCCGTCGTCGCGCTGATCGGCTCAGGGCGTGCCTAGGACGTGTGCGTGTTCGCGCTGTCGGGCGGGAGCTCTTCGGCCAACGTACCCGGCAGCGGTCGTGGCTCGGGCTCGAAGCCCGGTGAGGGTTCCGTCGAGGGCTTTTGCTCCTCGGCAGCATCGTCTTCCGGCTCCGGCGCCGGTGGTGGCTCGGGGAAGACGCTCTCGCCGGATTCGCCGGCCAGCAACCGCTCGAACTGGTCACGGTCGATGGTCTCGTGTTCGATCAGCAGCGCCGAGATCAGGTGGAGCTCGTCCATCCGTTCGACGAGAATCGTGCGCGCACGTTCGCGGGCCTCCTCGACGATTCGATGGATCTCCTCGTCGATGGTGCTCGCGATCTGGTCGGAGTAGTCGGGCGCTGAGCCCATGTCACGGCCGACGAAGGGCATGCTGTCGGAACGACCCAGCACGCGAGGACCCAGCCGCTCGCTCATCCCGAACTTCATGATCATCTGCTTCGCGGTTTCCGTCACACGCTCGAGGTCGTTCGCGGCACCCGTTGTGATCTCGCTGAAGACGAGCTCTTCGGCCGCACGGCCGCCGAGCGTCATCGCCATCTGATCGTGGAGGTACGACCGGGTCTGGAGGAACCGGTCCTCCTTCGGAAGCGAGACGGTGATACCGAGCGCCTGGCCACGCGAGATGACCGAGATCTTGTGAACCGGGTCCGTGTGTTCCAGATAGTGGCCGACGAGAGCATGGCCCATCTCGTGGTAGGCCGTGATCGTACGCTCCTGCTCCGAGAGCAGTCGCGTGCGCTTCTCGGGCCCGGCGATGATTCGCATCACAGCGTCTTCGAGCTGCTCCATCTCGATGAAGCGCTTGCCGCGACGTGCCGACAGCAGTGCGGCCTCGTTGATCAGGTTCGACAGGTCGGCGCCCGTGAATCCTGGTGTGCTGGCGGCCAGAGCGTCGAGCTCGATGTCGCGAGCCAGCGGCTTACCCTTGGTATGAACCTCGAGGATCGCGCGCCGTCCAGCCCGATCGGGGCGGTCGACAACGACCTGCCGATCGAATCGGCCCGGGCGGAGAAGCGCGGGGTCGAGTACGTCAGGGCGGTTCGTGGCGGCGACAACGATAACTGTGTCTTTCGGCTCGAATCCGTCCATCTCGACGAGTAGCTGGTTGAGCGTCTGCTCGCGCTCATCGTGTCCGCCGCCCATACCGGTACCGCGGTGCCGACCGACCGCGTCGATCTCGTCGATGAAGATGATCGCCGGGGCCGTCTGCTTCGCTTGCTCGAACAGGTCTCGCACGCGACTCGCGCCGACCCCGACGAACATCTCGACGAAGTCCGAGCCCGAGATCGAGAAGAAGGGGACCCCCGCCTCGCCCGCGACTGCCCGCGCGAGCAGTGTCTTGCCGGTGCCAGGTGGCCCGTACAGCAAGACGCCCTTGGGAATGCGTGCGCCGAGCGCTCGGAACCGGGCTGGCGTCGCGAGGAACTCCTTGATCTCGTGCAGTTCCTCCACCGCCTCGTCGGCGCCGGCAACGTCGGCGAAGCCGACCTTCGGCATATCGGGGCTATGGCGCTTGGCCTTGCTCTTACCGATGCCCATCACGTTCGAGGCGCCGCCGCGCATCCGTCGCATCAGGAAGATCCAGAAGCCGATGATCAGCAGGAACGGGAGCATGAACAGCAGGATCGACCCGAACGCCGAGCCGCCGGTGCCCTCGGAGTCGAAGGTGATCGCGGCAGTCTCGAGCGCCCGCTGGAGCTCGATCTGTGCGTCGGGGCTCGGGTAGTTGACCTCGGCGGAGGACTCGTCGGCGAGCACGACCGTGATCCCCTGATCGTTCGGCTTGAAGACGACGCTCTCGACCTGGCTCGGAGTCGACTCCACGAGCTTGATCAGCTCGCTGTATGTGAGCTCGGTCTTCGGGTCGTTATTGAACGATCGGGTGCCAGCCGCGATCAGCGCGATCGTCGCGACGACGATCACAATGATGACGATGCGTGGAATCCAGGGGTTCCGAATACCGTTCACGTCAGGTTCCTATGTTGCACTGTCGACAAATGGTTCCTTCACGTTTACCTGCTAGATCCCCTTCATGCGCCGATCGATTTGCTCTCAGGTTGTTCTTAGACTCGTCTGACACTGTCTGAGCGATCACGAATGCCTCAAGCCCGTGTACTCGTTGTAGACGATGAAGCCCATGTCCGGCGGGCCCTAGAGCGCGCCCTAGAACTAGAAGGGTACGTTGTCGAGCAGGCCTCGGACGGGGAGGAGGCGCTGGCGCGTGTTGACGCAAGCGTCCCGGACATCGTTGTGCTCGATGTTCTGATGCCGAATCTGGACGGTCTCGAGGTGTGTCGGCGCCTACGCGCGACCGACGTGTCAGTGCCCGTTCTCATGCTTACCGCGCGCGACGGTGTGTCGGATCGAGTGGAAGGGCTCGATGCCGGTGCCGACGACTACCTCGTCAAACCGTTTGCTCTAGCGGAGTTGCTCGCGCGCGTGCGCGCCCTGCTGCGTCGGCTCGACACCGGCAACGGTGCGGACGTGCTCGCGATCGGCGGGTTGACGTTGAATCTCGGGACACGGGAGGTGACGCGCGCAGGTCGCGCGATCGAGCTCACCCGTACCGAGTTCAACCTGCTCGAGCTCTTTATGCGAAACCCGCGCCAGGTCCTCACGCGGTCTCAGATCTTCGAGCGCGTGTGGGGCTACGACTTCGGTGCGAGCTCGAATTCGCTTGACGTCTACATCGGGTACCTGAGACGGAAGACCGAGGCGGGCGGCGAGTCGCGCATCATCCAGACGGCCCGCGGCGTTGGCTACGCGCTCCGAGAAGAATGAGCTTCCGCTCGAGGCTCGCCTTCGCGTCCGCTCTGGCGGTTGCGGTCGCGATCGTCGCTGCGTCGGTTAGCGCGTACTTCGTCGTTCGTTCGGAGCTGCGCGCCAATATCGATCGTGGACTGCGCGACCGGGCGGACCTGATCGCAGCGGCGCCGGCTCGAGCGCTCGGGGAGATCGCCGGCGGACGCGAGGGCCCCCGCGGCGGCAGAGGCGGACGACGGGCGCTGCGTGGGATTCCGCCGGCGCGCCTCGGTGGCGCGCCCGGCGTCGTGCAGATCGTCAGTGAGGACGGCGTTGTGTTCAGCTCGGCCGTTGGTCTTCCTGAAGGCACGGACGAGTCGGAGACCTCCTCAGACATCGAAGCCGAGGCGTTGCCCGTCTCGCAGCGAACGATCCGCGTGGCGAGCGACGGCTCTCGCTCGTTCTTCGAGGACGTCGAGATCGACGCTACGCCTGTACGACTGCTCACGGTGCCGATCGAACGGGGTTTCGCGCTCCAGGTCGGCCGACCGCTTGACGAGGTGAACGACGTGCTCGGCCGGCTTCGGTGGATCCTGCTCGTGTTCTCGCTCGTTGGCGTTGCGCTCGCCGGCGGGCTCGGGCTTGCAGTTGCTCGTGCTGCGCTGGTGCCCGTGAGACGCCTTACCCGTACCGCAGAGACCATCGCCGAGACCCGCGAGCTCACGCAGACGATTGATGTGAGCGGAACCGACGAGGTGAGTCGGCTCGCCCAGTCCTTCAACACGATGCTCGGTGCGCTCGACGAATCGCTGCGGGCGCAGCGGCAGCTGGTAGCCGATGCGTCGCATGAGCTTCGTACGCCGCTCACCAGCATGCGTACGAACATCGAGTTGCTCGCCAGAGACGATCTGCCGGCGGCGAAACGTCAGGCGATGCTCGAGGATGTGACGGTCCAGCTCGAAGAGCTCTCAGCACTTGTCACCGATGTCGTCGACCTTGCCCGAGGTGAAGAGGCTCACGCGGTGCGCACAGCCGTCCGGCTCGACGAGGTGATCGAGAGCGTGATCATGCGGGCACGTCGACACACGCCTTCCGTGACGTTTGCGTCGGATCTCGACGAGTCGGTTGTCGTCGTCGATCCGCCGCGAGTGGAGCGAGCCATCGCCAACCTTCTCGACAACGCGGCGAAGTGGAGCCCTGACGGCGGGGCGGTCGAGCTCTCCCTCCGCGACGGGGAGGTCGTTGTACGCGATCACGGTCCCGGAATCGACGAAGAGGACCTGCCGTTCGTCTTCGATCGGTTCTACCGTTCGGACAGGGCCCGCACCCTGCCCGGGTCGGGCCTCGGGCTCGCAATCGTCAAGCAGATCGCCGAGGATCACGACGGTTGGGTCAAGGTCGAGAACGCGACCGACGGTGGCACCGTGATGCGTTTCTTCGCGGGACCGCCGGTCGAGCTCGATCCCGGTTCTTAGGTCGCTCTTAAGAGAATTTCAGGTTCTGCTGGCACGATCCGGGTGCATGGCGAGTATCGACGGTGCGTGGCAGGTAGTCACGAGGAGGCCCAGCAGATGAGCAGGTGGTCACGGCGGACAACAGTTCTCAGCGTGGTGCTCGTGATCGTGGCCGTCATTGCCGGCGTAGGACTCGCGGCCGCTCAGGCGGACGCCGAGCCAGAATCGACGACCGCTGATCCGGCTGCAGCGCCGTCTTCTGGCGGCGAGCCGGCGCTGCGTGAGCTCGTCGAAGGCACAGAAGCCGGGGCGGCGCAAGAGAATCCCGCCGAACCGTCGGATTCATCGAGACGGCATCATGGCGCGCCCGGCGATCGACTCGGCGCTGCCGCCGACTACCTTGGAATCGATGGAGAGACCCTCCGCAGCCGGCTCGAGGTCGAATCCCTCGCGAGTATCGCTGAGGCCGCTCCTGGAAAAACCGTGGCCGGTCTGCGCGAGGCACTGCTCGCTAGCCTCGACGAACGGTTTGCAGCCGCGGAGCACCTGACAGACGAGGAATAGACGCAGCTACGCGAGCGTTTCGCCGAGCGTGTCGACCGACTGATCGAAGCCGAAGGACTATCCGAGCCTGGTCATCGAGGCTTCCGTGGTGAGCACGGTCGCAAGGGCTTCGGTCGACACGGCGGTCGGCGCGGACACGGCTTTCATCGACCGGGGCGAGGGGGCGGCGTCAAGTTCATCGAAGCTGCCGGCGACTACCTGGGCCTCGAGCCGGACGCGATCCATGAGCAACTCAGCGAGAAGACGCTTGCAGAGATCGCTGACGAGACGCCGGGCAAGAGCGCGGAGGGTCTGAAAGCGGCACTGACGCAGGTGGTGGAGGAGTCGATCTCGGCGAGCGACGCCCTCTCCGACGAGCAGAAGAGCATGCTGGCGGAGCGGATCGCCGGGCGGATCGACGCGATCGTCGAGGGAGAGGCGAGAGCCGGGTCGCGCGGACATCGGCGTCACGGGCGGAAGGGCCTCGGTCCGCCGCCCGGCGCAGAAGAGAGCGGCCCCGGTGGCGACGCTGACGTGACTCCGAAGGACTCGAGCTCGGGCGCGGCGCTTCTCCTCTAGGGCGAGTCGTCGCGCTCGAGTCGAACCACGCCGCCCCGATCGAAAACGTCCGGCAGGATTCGCTCTTCGAGCCGCTCGAATACGAGCCCCGGCACTGAGATGTCAGCGACGTAGACGTCTCCGACCGCGTCCCGGCTAGCCGGGACGAAGGTGCCCCGCTTCGGGGCGGCGAGCGCCACCGTCGCGTCGGCTCGAACGTGCGGCTCCACAAGCGCGCCCGACGCGACCTCCAGGCCCGATGGGACGTCGACCGAGACGACGGCGTCTCCAGCAAGGGCACGGATCAGCTGCGCGGTTTCCGGCCGGGGGTTCCCGCGCAGCGCGTAGCCGTGCAGGGCATCGATCACGAGGTCGGCACGCGCCGCCGGTGTCGCGCCGACGGCGCACGGGATCCCCATCGCTCGCGCGATCTCCCACTGACTTCGCGTTGTCGGGGCGAGCCGCTCGCTCGGTCCTGCCGTGACCACGCGCACGCGTGCGCCGCCGTTCGCGAGGTGACGCGCGGCGACAAGACCGCCCCCACCGTTGCCGCCGCGCCCGGCGTAGACCGCGATCTGGCGATTCGCGACGCTTCCGCCCAGTCGGGCTCGCGCCACGACCGTGATCGCTCGGCCCGCGTTCTCCATCATGCGCTCGAGCGGCACGCCGAGCTCTTCGATCATCAGTCTGTCCATCTCTCGAGCCTGAGCGAGGTCGAGTGTGGGAAAGGAGGAGCGCGCCACCAGGGGTAGCCGTTCGTGGCCCTTGAGTAGGTACCGGCGCGACGCACGCAACTCGGTCGGCCAGGTCTCTTCGAGCTCCACACCGAGACCGTCTGCGACCCGGTTGACGTAGTTGAAGTACGAAACGACCTGGTTGAGATCGACGATTGCTCGGTCGTCCAATCCCGCGCCACGCAAAGCATTGACGTCGTGAGCGGTGACGGTTGCCGGTGCCGATGTGAGCTTGAGCGCGTATCTGACGAGCTCAGCCAGACGTCCCGGTAATTCGCCTAGGTGCCCGGAAGCGACCGCTTCCGTCAGCGAAGCGTCTCCCGACTCGCGGGTCAACGACTCGCCGTGCTGAACGACTCAGTAGTGGCAGTCGTTGACCGCCGATACCGCCACGGCGACTGCCTCCCGCTCGGTTCGGCTGAGCGGCGAGTCGCCGTACATGATCGTGCGGTAGAGACCGATATGGGCGCGCATCGCCTCGGCGTTGAGGGAATGAGACGCGAGGATGTTCGGCAGCGCCTTGGCGGAGTCTGCCGTTTCGATCCAGGGCATGAGGCTCCAGACTGTTGTTCTCACGTCATGGTACGCACGTCCGGTCGCTGCCGGACCGAGCCAGCGAGCGCGGAATTGCCGGCCCGAACGGGGTGGCCCAATCGAGCCGTCGCGCTCGTTGCGGCCGCTGCGAGCGACGATGGTCCCGGTACAGTGATCGGCCGCCGCAGCCGCCCAAACACCTTCAGAACAACAACGCAACCGCGCGCTAGTTCGCGCTCGGGTAGGCTCCCGGCAGGGTCGATGGGAGAGACCTTGCGGAGTTTCCGACGCGTTGCATTCATCGCCGCTCTATTGGCCAGTCTCTTGGTCGTCGCGACCCCTGCGCAGGGCGCTGTCAATTGCAGCTTCGATTCTGGCTGGGGCACGAACCGACCGGATCTGGCGCAGCAGGTCATCGACCTGACCAATCAGCGCCGGTCGACGATCGGTCTTGGGCCGCTCGCCTCGTCGCCGACGTTGACCGCGTCGGCAGTTTGGAAGTCGGGGCATATGGCCGCGCACAACTACTTTGACCACACGGACCACGCTTTCGCGCCATTGACG
>JAUVPB010000152.1 GCA_030598925.1 Actinomycetes bacterium | reverse complement strand
TTCCTCCGCACTCGGTGCGTCTGCCCGCACCCTCCCGGAGAACGCGATGAAGTCGATCACCACGACCGCGGAAGGCGTGCTCGACTGCGCTGGCTTGCTTTGAGCATCGGGAGCGGCCTCGGCACCGTCCGTGTCGGGCGAGGTCGCGGCCGCCTCCTCAGACGCGCCCGGCTCCTCAGACGCGGCCTGCTCCTCGGGCGCACCTGGCTCCTCGCCCGCCGCAGAATCTCCCGACTCGACCGGTTCGTCGGCCGTCGGTTGCTCCGCGGCGGCCGACTCCCCTACGTCACCGGAGCCTGCTGCTGCGGCGGCCCCAAGATCGAACTGAACCCGTCGCAGCCGACCCTTTGCATCGAGCCAGACGTCGAGCGGAAGCGCCGACGTGCCCAACTCCGCCGTCAGAGCGCGCATCTGTATCCGGATGGCTCCACGGACGAGTTCGGGCGCGGCGGCCGGTACCTTGGTGAGGTCCGCGACGGCCTGGTAGTGGATGGCCGTCGCGCCACGAACCGGCTCTCGCCCGATCTCGACGAGTGTCTTTCTCGAAGCCGTAAGAAACCCGGCGACGTGAGCAGGGGTGGTGAGAGCGAGAGCCGACACCGTGCCCTCGTCGGGCCAGAGGGCGCGACCAATGAGCTGCCTGAACGACGCCACGGCCCATGGCAGCCGCTCGGGAATCGCCTCCGGCAACTCCTGGTAGTTGAGATAGACGGCCTTCTCTTCGAAAACGAGCTGGCCTGGCACGAAAGCCGTGGCGGCGGCTCCCTGCTCGCCAAGCATTCTGATGAGGTTCGCGCCGTCGACCGCCGTCGCGCCCCTGTGGAGTCGAACGTCGAACGTGCCGTCGCTGCGGACTCTGAACTCACCGCCGCCCGGCAGCGTGTTCGTGGTAGTCGCCGCGATCCGGGCCGAGCGGCCGCGAAGCAAGAGCCGAACCGCTTCGGAGAAGGGGTTGACCTGCGGTCCCTCCGGCTCGAGCTCGGCCGTGGGCTCGGGGGCGCCCCCGCCATCCAAAGCTTCGCTTTCGGTCGGCTCAGCCAGCTCATCGGCTGCCGAGTCCGTCGGTGTCGACTCAGGCTGAGGAGGTTGAGCCGGCGCGGGGAGAAGCTCCAACCCCTCGTCCTCGGGCCCAAGCGACGCGCCGCAGCCCGCCAGCAGAAGGGCGAGTACGCATGAGCAAACGACGAACCCGGTTGCGCGCATGTTTCGTTGGATCCCCTCCGCAGTGGAGCCGCCGCACCTCCGTGCAACGGCCGACGACTCGGAGTATCGCAGGACCAATCGCCTCTCTCAACGCCGAGTCAGCGCCGTTGACGCGCCTGCGCAGAGGAGGAGAGCCGGACATCACGACCGCTAGGGGCGCCCCACCGTTTAGCCTGTTGGCGTGGGCCAGACGATGACCGAGAAGATCCTGGCGAGGACGGCGGGCCGAGAGGCCACGGCGCCGGGTGACATCCTCGTGTGCAGCGTCGACAGGGCAGTCGTCCTCGACATGCAGTTCTCGTCGACGGCGATCCCCTGGCGCGAGCCCCTGAAGATGACTCACCCTGACCGCCTCGCGGTCATCCTCGATCACGGCGCCCCCGCGCCCTCCACCCGCGATGCAAACGGTCACCACATGGCACGTGAGTTCTGTGCCCGCTACGGCATCACGGACTTCTTCGATATCGGCAACCATGGGATCTGCCACCAGGTGATCGCCGAGCGCGGGCTCGCGCGACCGGGTGAGCTCCTCCTCTGCTCGGACTCCCACACCTGCGCCGGCGGAGCGTTCAACGCGGCGGCTCGCGGCGTCGGGAGTCTGGAGATGATTCAGATCATCTGCACGGGCACGACCTGGTTCGTCGTGGCGCCATCGGTTCGCGTCGAGCTCAGCGGCACGTTGAACGACGCCTGCGAGGGAAAGGATGTGTTCCTCGCGCTCGCCGGCCGTTACGGCTCGGCCGACAACCGGAACCTCGAGTTCGTCGGCGCCGGGGTCAGCACACTCTCGCTCCACGACCGACGCACGATCGCCACACAATGCGCTGAGGTCAACGCAGAGTTCTCCATCTTCGCCTCCGACCCCGTCATAGACGACTACCTAGCCGCGCGCGGCGTCGACGAAACGGCCCCGGTCAAGCCGGACGCGAACGCGACCTACGACGAGACCTGGACGCTCGAGCTCGATTCGTTTGAGCCACAGGTCGCCACACCAGGAAAGATCGTGGGAAACGTCTCGCCCGTCTCGCAGCAGGCTGAGGTGAAGCTCGACCAGTGCTTCATCGGCTCCTGTGCCAACGGGCACCTCGAGGACTTCGAGATTGCAGCCAGCGTGCTGGAAGGGAAGACCGTGGCGGCGGGCACACGGCTCATCGTCACGCCGGCCTCGCAGCGCGTGTACCTCGAGGCGGTGCGCGCAGGTTACGTCGCGTCGATCATGGAGGCGGGCGGCGTGGTTACGAGCTCCACGTGCGGAGCCTGCTTCGGGTACCACATGGGCGTCCTCGGCGACGGTGAGGTCTGCTTGACGGCATCGACGCGCAACTTCAAGGGACGGATGGGAAGCCCCGACTCGGAGGTCTACATGGCCTCCACGCGCACCGTCGCTACCTCGGCGGTTACGGGGCGACTCACCGACCCGAGGGCGCTGCGCTGAGGTGGTCATCGAAGGGCGAGCCTGGACGTTTGGCAACGACGTCTCCACCGATCTCCTCTACCCCCAGGTCGCTTACTCCCTACCCCTGGAGGAGGCGGCACAGCTGGTCTTCAGCGCCAGTCGCCCGGGCTGGTCGCAGCAGGTCGAACGCGGCGACATCATCGTTGGCGGCACGAACTTCGGAATGGGGAGCTCGCGACCGGCGGTGGCGCTGCTGCGCGAGCTGGGAATCGCCGCAAACCTGGCAGAGTCGTTCGCGAACCTCTACTTCCGCAACTGCGTGAACTACGCCCTCCCCGCGCTCGCGCTGAACGGCATTCTCCAGCTCGTGAGTGAGGGGGACAGCCTTCGTATCGACTTCTCGAGCGGGCTTGTGGAAAACGTGACAACAGGCGAGGCGCTACGCGCAGAGCCTCTACCCGAAGCCTTGCTCGCGATCGTCGAGAGTGGCGGCGTGCTCGCGAGCTTGGAGGCGGAGGGCTACCTCCCACCCATCCAGACAGGAGCCAACGAATGACGAGCCTTCCCTGGGACGACACGCTGACAGACGAGGAGCGCGAGGTGATCGCACGCGGCAAGTACGGCCAGACGCGCGGTCTCGGCGTGCGGCCCGTCGTTCTCGTTATCGACTGCCAGCACAACTACATCGGGGCGGACGCGCCGATCACGGAGCAGCAGGAGCATTGGCCCGGCGGCGGGGGCGACCGCGCATGGGCGGCAGTGCGAGTGATCGAAAGCATGCTCCCTGCAGCGCGAGCACAGGACGTGCCGATCATCTACACGCGCAACCTGCAGAAGAAGACCATCCAGTTCGACATGGTCAGCGCCAAGGCGGGCTGGGATCACTCGCGCACGATCGAGGGGGATCCCGGCACGGAGATCGTCGACGCGGTCGCACCGCTCGATGGCGAGCTCGTGATCGACAAGGCCTACGCCAGCGCGTTCTGGGGCACGCCGCTCCTGACGTACCTCGTGCAGCTGCAGGCCGATTCCCTCGTCATCTCCGGCGTCTCGACGAGCGGCTGTGTCAGAGCGACCGCAGTCGATGGGATCACGCGCGGCTTTCGCACCGCCGTGGTGTGGGATGCCGTCGCCGACCGCATCCAGCTTTCCCACAAGGCCTCGTTGCTCGACCTCTGGATGAAGTACACAGATCTGATGAGCGGCGACGAAGCAGACGCGTACCTGCGCAGCATCGGGGCGCCGGCCGGCTGACACGCACGCGCTGACGACGCTCGACGCATCTCCCTTATGCTCGCCGCACGTTGCCCATGAGCCCTGCGACCCCGCCCAATTCCCTCACGGCCGCCCGAAGCTTTGCGGTCACGCTCTCCCAACACGCGGCCGACCGCGACCGCGAGCGACGCTTCCCGCACGCCGAGATCGACCAGATGCGCGAGACCGGCCTGTTCGCGCTCCGCGTTCCTGCGGCGCACGGGGGCGTTGGAGGCACGATCTCCGACTACGTCCGTGTCGTGGCAACGCTCGCGACGGGCGATCCGAACGTCGCGCAGATGTACATCACGCACACCTATGGCGTGGAGCTGCTCAACCAGGTCGAGGCTAAACCCGAGGTTCGGGAAGCTCTCTACCGCCGACTCGTCGAGGACGGGCTGTTCATCGGCAACGGCTACTCGGAGCGCGGAACGAAGACGATCTTCGACTTCAAGACTCGTCTCGACCCTGACGTCGATGGCGGCTGGCGCCTCAACGGCACGAAGTTCTACGCGACCGGGTCGGGCGGCGGCGACGTCCTGTACGTCTCCGGGAAGATCGAGTCAGCCGACGAGACGAACGGCCACGTGACGCGCGATCTCGGCGAGGTGCGGATGGCCTTCCTCGAACGCGACACACCGGGAATGACCATCCATGACGACTGGGACGGGATGGGCCAACGGACGACCTCTAGTGGAACGATCGAGCTCACCGACGTCTACGTTCCGGACGAGCGCTGCTTCCGCACGGAAGGATTCGACCAGCCAGAAAGCCTGTTCTCGATCGTGGGCCAGGCTGGCTTCGCGGCCGTGTTCGTCGGGATCGCCGAAGCCGCGCTGAACGCGGGGCTCGACTACGTTCGGAGCCGAGCGCGCCCGTGGCCGCACGCCGAGGTCGATTCTGCCGTAGACGACCCGTACGTGATCGCTCACGTCGGCCGCATGGCGACGAAGGTCGCAACCGCCCACGCGCTGCTCGACGCCGCCTGCGCCGCCATCGACGCCGCGGAGGCGACGCCGTCGGCTGAGCTCCGCGCACTCGCCTCGGTCAAGACGTCGGAGGCGAAGGCCGTCGCGACGGAGGTCTCACTCGATGTCAGCGAACGGATCTTCCAGATCTGCGGTGCCGGTGCCACCGTCGCGAAGTATGGGATGGACCGGTTCTGGCGCGACGCGCGGACACTGACCCTCCACGACCCCGTCGACTACAAGTACAGACTCGTAGGAGACTGGGCGCTGAGCGGCATCAACCCACCCGTTACGTCGTTCACGTAGAGCTGGCCCGCCGAGCATGCACGTCGAGCTTCCCAGAGATCCTGTGCGCATCTGGTACGAGATGACCGGCGTCGAGGACGCCGAGCCCATCACGACGATCGGAGGCGACCTGATGGGCCATCGCCAGTTCGCCTTCGCGACGCCGTTGCTCGAGCGCGAGCTGTGCGTGGTCTCCTGGGATTTCCGTGGCGTCGGCAAATCGGACAGACCGATCCAGGAGTACTCGATCGACACGAAGGTGAACGATCTCGTCGCAGTTCTCGATCACGCCGGTATCGACCGAACCCATCTCTGGGCAACCGCGACCGGCTCCTACACGGCCATCCGCTTCGCCATGCGCTATCCCGAGCGAGTCGGCGCGGTGATCACGTACGCGCAGTACAAGCCCGAACCCGCAATGTGGGCGATCTGGAACTCACTCGACACGATCTTCGACGAGTTCGCGTGGCCCGAGGCTGCGCGGCTCGTGTGCAAGCTCTTCGGCGGACCGGCCTCGCATGAAGAGTGGCTCGGCCAGGAGTTCGAAGAGGGCTCGACGGCCGAGTTGTACCGGCTCATCCACCCAGTCCAGATCGGCTCCGATCTCACGGAGGAGCTGCGGGCAACCCGGGCGCCCATGCTCGTGATGCTCGGCGACAGCGGCCCGATGGGCAAGAGCTCCGGGTACGCGCGCGGCTACGAGGGGATGAAGGAGCTCAGGCCCGATATCGAGCTCACCGTGATCGAGGGCGCAACCGGCACGTACTGCATGATCTCCCACCCCGAAGAGGCAACCGCGGCGGCTCTCTCATTCCTCCGCCGCCACCCGTTCGGGACGAGCACGTGAGCCCGGCGCCATCTGCTGGAGCACGACTGCGCGCCCTGCTCTCGGGCGACGAAGCGGTCGTCTGCCCTGGCGCGATGAACGCGCTGTTCGCACGGCTGATCGAGCGCGGGGGCTTCTCCTGCGTCTACATGAGCGGCGCCGGCGTCGCGAACGGCCTGCTCGGCCAGCCCGATGTCGGTCTCACGACGCTGACCGAGATGGCGCAGTCGGCCGAAAACATCTGTGCAGCGGTCGACGTTCCCGTGTTCGCCGACGCCGACACCGGCTTCGGGGGCAGCGTGAACGTTGAGCGCACGGTGCAGCTGTACGAACGAGCCGGGGTCGCGGCGATCCAGCTCGAGGATCAGGTCGTCCCGAAGCGTTGTGGGCATTTCGAAGGCAAGGAGGTCGTGTCGATCGAAGAGATGCTCGCGCGCCTCCGTGCGGCCCAGGCCGCGAGGACCGACCCCGATCTCATGATCGTCGCCAGGACGGACGCGCGCAGTGTCCTGGGGCTTGACGACGCGATCCGACGGGGGCTCGCGTACGCGGAGGCCGGCGCCGATGCCCTTTTCATCGAGGCTCCGGCCGACGACGATGAGCTCGAACGAGTCGGAACCGAGCTCGCCGGCACCGGCCTGCCACTCGTCGCCAACATGGTTGAAGGTGGGAAGACGCCTCTCCACAGCGCCGACGAGCTCGCCGCGCTGGGCCTCAAGCTGGTCATCTTCCCTGGTCTCCTTTCACGCGTCATGGTGAAAGCCGTGACGGACGCGCTCGCCGTGCTCGCGGGAGGCGGCGACTCGAGGCCGCTCCTCGATCACCTCACACGGTTTTCAGAGGTCCAGGACATCCTCGAGCTCGACGCGCTGAACGCCCGCGTGGCTGCGTACGAGAAGGGCGACGCCTGATGCTCCGCGTCCCGAGCCGTTGGGACTACTCGGCGATCGTCGATCGACCACCCCTCATGTGGCCAGACGGTGCGAAACTCGCCGTGTGGGTCGTCTCGAATCACGAGTTCTACG
>JAUVPB010000336.1 GCA_030598925.1 Actinomycetes bacterium | reverse complement strand
TTACCGCGGCCATGGCCCTGCCGCGCACGGGAGTGGGCTCGGGCTTGCGATCGCACGGGAGGTAGCCGAGCTGATGGGTGGGACCCTCGACGTGCGCCGATCGGACGAGCAGACCGTGTTCGTGCTGGCGCTCAACCGCGCCGACGAGCCGGCGTTTTCACGTGAAAACGATCGCGTGCCGGCCCTGGGTCGCCGGTGAAGGTGCCGGGCAAGGCGCTGCTCCTTGGTGGGTTCGGAGCATTGGCGGGTGTGGCGGGCGCCGTGATCGCGCTGGTCCTCGTCGCGAGCAACGACTGGTTCGAGGGGCCCTCACGGGTTCTGCCCGTGACGGTTCAGGTCCCGTCAGAGGATCCTGACGAGTCCCGCCCCCAGCCGGCAGGTCTCGACGCCGTCGCGCTCTACCGGGACCGTTCGCCCGGGGTCGTCACGATCCACGCGATGTTCGAGGAAAGGGACGACCCGCAGGGGCTGGCGCAGGGTTCCGGCTTCATTGTCAGCGCTGAGGGGCTGATCCTGACCAACTCACACGTGATCACCACGGCTGGCCTTAGCGCGAGCCCGGCGGATGTCGTGGCGGCCGATGAGGTCTTTGTCGAGTTCGTTGACGGCGAGCGCGTGCCCGCCGAGATCATCGGCTGGGACGTATTCAACGACGTCGGCGTGCTCGCTGTCGAGCCTGGGTCGCAGGCGCTCCAGGCCCTCCCGCTAGGAGTTTCGCGCCTGGTCCAGGTGGGCGAGCCGGTCGCGGCAATTGGCAGTCCGTTCGGCCAAGCCAGCTCGCTGACCGTAGGCGTTGTGTCAGCCACCGGCCGGTCTGTTGCGTCGCTGACGAGCGACTACGACCTGATCGACGCCATCCAGGTCGACGCGCCAATAAACCGCGGCAACTCTGGGGGACCGCTGTTCAACGCCAGTGGCGACGTGATCGGGATCAACGCTCAGATCCGCAGCGAGAGCGGGACATCCGAGGGCGTCGGCTTCGCGATCGCCATTGATACGGCGCTTCGTTCGATGGAGCAGTTGGTCGAGTCGGGCACCGTCGCGTACCCGTGGATCGGTACCTGCACTGCGAGTCTCGTGCCGAGTGTCGCCCGCCAGCTCGGCTACGGCGTCGAACGAGGCGCTCTGATCACGACGGTGTTCGCCAAGACACCCGCCGACGCGTCCGGACTGCAAGAGGGAACTGGGGAGGAGCTGGTGGATGGCATCAGCTACACGGTCGGTAGCGACGTGGTGACGGCCGTAGGCGACCAAGAGATCGTGTCGGCAGAGGCGCTCATTCGCGAGCTGTCGTTGCATGATCCGGGTGAGACGGTTGATCTCGAGGTGCATCGCGGTGCGGAGACGCTGGCGCTGAAGCTCACGATCGGCAAGCGACCCGCCTCTGCCCCCGGGTTGTGCTGAGTCTCACGGCGGGTACCGGTCGCCGAGTGGTCGCGTCGCTATGCTCGCCGGCATGCTTCAAGCCATCCACGTAGGTACCAAGGCGCTTTCCGACTACGCGTCCATCATCGAGCGAGGCCTTGCCGACAACATCCGGACCCTCGCGGAGCCGCTGGAGGGCGCCCGGGTGCTCCACCTCTCGTCGACCGCCTTCGGCGGCGGCGTCGCCGAGATCATGTACGCGCTGATCCCGCTGATGCGGGACGTGGGCCTGGACGTCGAGTGGCGCGTGATCCACGGCGAGCCGGAGTTCTTCGACGTCACGAAGGCGATCCATAACGCGATGCAAGGGGCCGAGCGCGGCCTCTCAGAAGCAGAGCGGGCTACCTTCGAGCGCTTCAACGAGTCGAACGCGGCAGCGCTCGAAGGCGAGTACGACTTCGTTGTCGTACACGATCCGCAGCCGGCGGCCGTTGTCCGCCTCGCCCCCGAGGTTGGCAAGCACTGGATCTGGCGTTGCCAC
>JAUVPB010000176.1 GCA_030598925.1 Actinomycetes bacterium | reverse complement strand
GGGATGCAACTGATGGCACAGGAGCTCGGTGGAGCCGTCGACCGGACAGACGCAGCCGAGTTCGGGCGCGCGGAGCTCACCGTCGTTCCCGACTCGAGCCAGCTCTTTCGCGACCAGCCGAACGTGCAGACGTGCTGGATGAGCCACCGCGACTCGGTCGTGGCCGCCCCGGACGGGGCTCGTGTCGTCGCTTCCTCGCCGGCCACGCCAATCGCCGCGTTCGAGGATGCTGCCGCGCACCGGTACGGCGTGCAGTTCCACCCCGAAGTTGTACATACGCCCCACGGCATGGACGTGCTCCGCCACTTTCTCTACGACGTCGTCGGTGCTGCCGCTGAGTGGACGGCCGCCGCGGTCATCGAGGAGGAGGTGGCCCGCATCCGTGCGCAGGTTGGCGACAACAAGGTGCTGTGCGCGCTCTCCGGCGGTGTCGACTCCGCCGTGGCGGCGTTGCTCGTGCACCAGGCCGTCGGTGAACAGCTCACCTGTGTTTTCGTCGATCACGGATTTCTACGCGCTGACGAGGCCACGACGGTCGTGCGGGCGTTCGACGAGCACTTCCACATCCCCCTCGTTCACGTCGATGCGTCCGAGCGTTTTCTCGCGCGTGTCGCGAGCGTCGCCGAGCCCGAGGAGAAGCGCCGCATCATCGGCGAGGAGTTCATTCGCGTCTTCGAGGAGGAAGCGCGGAAGCTCGGCAGCATCCGCTACCTCGTCCAGGGAACGCTCTACTCCGACGTGATCGAATCAGGGGGGCACGCGGGCGTCGCCGCCAAGATCAAGTCGCACCACAACGTTGGCGGGTTGCCAGACGACATGGAGCTCGAGCTCGTCGAGCCACTGAGGCTTCTTTTCAAGGACGAGGTTCGGCGAGTGGGGATCGAGCTCGGCCTCGCCGAGGACATGGTCTGGCGGCACCCGTTCCCAGGTCCGGGTCTCGCGATCAGAATCATCGGCGACGTGACTCTCGAACGGCTCGAGGCGCTGCGCGCAGCCGACGCGATCCTGCTCGACGAGATCCGGAAGGCTGGCCTGTACCGCGAGCTCTGGCAGTGCTTTGCGGTGCTCCCTGCGATCAGATCCGTTGGCGTTCAGGGGGACGAGCGAACGTACGCCTATCCGATCGTCATCCGCGCCGTCACCTCCGAAGACGCAATGACCGCCGACTGGGCCATGTTGCCGCACGACGTCCTGCAGAAGATCTCCTCGCGCGTGATCAACGAAGTCCCGCAGGTCAATCGGGTCGCGCTGGATATCTCATCCAAGCCGCCAGCGACCATCGAGTGGGAGTAGCCGAGCGAGAGTTCGCCGATGCCGTTGCGGCACGACATCTGGCGTTCGAGCTGAGCCGAAGATTCGTGGCGACTAGCGGAACGCCGCCACAAGCGCGCTGCCTGCGACGACGAGCAGACCGGCAAGGACGAGTCGGCGGCCGATTGCGTCGACCCGCCTGCCGATGATCAGCGCCGCCAGACCGATCGCCCACAGAGACTGCGTCGCGTTGAGCGGCGCAACCAGGGTCACCTCTCCGTCGTCGAAAGCGGCGAGCAGCGACGCATAGGCCAGTCCCAGTGCGACGCCCGCCGGTAGGAACGGCAGGAAGGCCGACGTGAACAGCTGCGGTGCTGACGCTCGCTGGCGGAACGCGACGTAGAGGAGCACGGTGACGGCCGCTGCTGCCAGCGAGACGGCCGACGCGAGGAGCACGGGCGGGGCGTTCTCGTCAGCAATGGCGCGGAGCAGGTTGTCGCGGGTCGCGAACAGCGCGGCGCACGTGAGGGCGAGCACGAGTCCGAACGCACGGAAATCGGCTGGCCGGGCTCGTTCCCAGGCGAGCGCGAAGCCGCCGAAGACGATCAGCGCCGTTCCGATGCCGAGCGCGAAGTGCGGACGTTCGCCGAGCGCCCAGATCGCGATGATCGCCGACAGCACCGGTGCCGTTCCGATGACGATCGCGGTACGGGAGGGGCCCGCCGCACGCACCGCATGCACGAACAGAACCTGGGCGACTCCGGGAGCCGCGATGCCGATGACGACGTACGGCCAGAGCTCCGACAAGGAAATGCTGTCGAGCTGCCCGGCAACCGCCGCGATCGCAACTGCGATCACAGCGCCTACGAGGGCGGTGACCGCGGCGCCCGCCTCTGGGTCTGCTCCGCGGCCGAGCGCCCAGCGCGCTGCTACGGCGAGCAGGCCGAAGAGGGCGCCGGCCGCCAGCGCCAGGGCGACGGTGGTCACGTCCGGCGCGCCGTAGGCAGGATCACGCGCTCACGCTACCGGCATGGGTGCCGACCCGGTCGCGTACGCTAGCCGAGCCCGGCTGGCGGCGATCGAAGTGCTTCGATCGGGCCGCAATCATGCCCTCGGCCTCGTGCTTGCATTCGCGGTACGTCCGGACCCGCGGACGATCGCGAAAACCTTTCCCCAGCCCGAGCTCGAGCTCGCGCGTGAGTCGGCCGAGCCGGCCTCGCTCGCGACGCTCATCAAGCAGCCGGGCGTGGTGCCCGCGCTGCTCGCGGTGTTCGCAAGCTTCTCTGTCATGGCATCGGTCATGGTGCTGACGGGCCATCTCGTCGTGGTCGAGCGGTCATTCGAGAGCGACGCCGTGTTCCCGATTCTCGCCGCACACATCGTCGGCATGTTCGGGCTCGTGCTGGTGGTGGGAGATCTGATCGATCGCATCGGGCGGCGCCCCGCGCTTGTCGGTGGGCTGGCGATCGTCGCGGCATCGGTCTTGAGCCTCGGGTGGCTCGAGTCAGTCGTCGCGATCGGCTTCGCCCTGTTCGGTCTGGGCCTCGGTTGGATCGTCGCCTACGTGGCGGGAAGCGCTGAGCTCGTCGACCGAACACGCCCGATCGAGCGGGGGAAGCTGCTGGGCTTCGGCGACCTCGGTGCGAGCTTCCTCGCAGCCTGCCTTGCCCTGCTGGGAGGGTTTCTCCTGAGCGAGTTCGGTCCCGTAGCTCTCAGATTGCTCACCGGGTGCGCCGCGTTGCTCCCGATGTTGTGGATCGCGCGTGACGCCATGGGCTCCGGCTTTCGCGAGGCGGCTGGTACACTCAGATCCCGCTGACGGCAGTTCTGCCGTCCGTATCTTTCTGGAGTGACATTGCCAAACAAGCAGCGCACCTGGACCGCGAAACCTGGTGAAGTGAGCCAGGGTTGGTACGTCGTGGACGCTGAAGGCCAGACCCTGGGACGTCTCGCGACCGCGGTGGCGGAAACCCTTCGCGGAAAACGGAAGCCCGAGTACACGCCCCACGTCGATACGGGCGACTTCGTGGTCGTCATCAACGCGGAGAAGATCCACGTCACAGGCAACAAGCTCGACAAGAAGATCTACTACCGCCATTCGGGCTACCCGGGCGGTCTGCGGCAGCGCACGCTTCGCGAGGAGCTGGAGCGACGGCCGGCCGAGGTCGTCCGTCGGGCCGTAAAGGGCATGCTTCCCAGGAACCGCCTCGCTCGGACGCAGATCACGAAGCTCAAGGTGTACGTGGGACCAGATCACCCGCACGAGGCGCAGCAGCCCGTGCCGTTGACAAATATCGGAGGCAACGCGTGAGCAGCCAGATTGCGGAGTACCGCGCTACGGGCAAGAGAAAGACGTCGATCGCGCGAGTCATTCTGCGCCCCGGCGACGGCACCGTGACCGTCAACGGGAAGAAGTTCGAGGAACACTTCCCGCGAGCCACCCTTCAGGTTGCCGCCCTGGCGCCGCTCGAGCTCACAGGACTGCGCGACCGCTTCGATGTTCGTGCCCGGCTCCACGGTGGCGGCATCGCCGGTCAGGCCGGCGCACTGCGCCACGGCCTTGCGCGGGCTCTCGTCGATGCAGACCCAGGTCTGCGAACGACGCTCAAGCGCGAAGGCTTTCTCACGCGCGATGCCCGCGAGGTGGAGCGCAAGAAGGCCGGCCTGAAGAAGGCGCGCAAGCGGCCGCAGTTCTCGAAGCGTTAGCTCGGCCCGCTCAGCCATGATGGCCACGCGAACGTACTTCGGTACGGACGGTGTGCGCGGCATCGTCGGTGACACGTTGACCGCCGATCTCGTTCGACGCCTCGGACGCGCCTTCGGTCTGCGGAGCGAGAGCAAACGAGTGCTGATCGGGCGCGACACCCGCGCGTCTGGCGAGCGGCTGGAGCGCGTTTTTGCAGCCGGAATCGAGGACGCTGGTGCGACCGCCGAGCTCGCCGGGGTGCTTCCGACACCCGCGGTCGCGCTCCTCGCCGAGGGCGACGGCGCAGTGATCTCCGCGTCGCACAACCCGCCGGAGCACAACGGCGTCAAGTTCTTCGGCGCAGGCGGTATCAAGCTGACCGACGCCGAGGAGGCCGAGGTCGAGTCCCTGCTCGACGCGCCCGGCCCCGGCGGCGGGGAGGTCGTCGCGGTAAACGGGGCGGCACAACGATATGTCGATCTCGTCACGGAGCGCTTCGGTGCACAATTCGATGGCCTCGCTCTCGTGTGCGACTGTGCGAACGGCGCATACTCGGGGCTCGCGCCGGGCGCTCTCGAAGCCCTCGGCGCTCAGGTGACCGCTATCGGTGTCGAGCCAGACGGCACGAACATCAACGTAGGCTGTGGCGCAACCGATCTGTCCGTGCTCATCGAGACGGTGCGACGCGGAGCGTACGATCTCGGTCTCGCCTTCGACGGCGACGGCGACCGGGTCATTGCGGTCGATTCGCGAGGTAACGTCGTCGATGGAGACGCCTTGCTCGCGATTCTCGCTCTCTCGCTCGGCGTAGACACAGTCGCGGTCACGGTCATGACCAACGCCGGTTTCCATGACCTGATGCGCGCCAACGATATTCGCGTGCTCACGACCGACGTCGGCGATCGCTACCTCGTCGAAGCGTTGCGGCGGGAAGGCGCGGTGCTCGGGGGCGAACAGTCGGGGCACATCGTCTATCTCGAGCAACATACGACCGGTGACGGTCTCGCCGCTGCCATGCTTCTCTGTCGATCCCTGATCGAGTCAGGGCGGACGCTCGCCGACGAGGCGTCCCGCCTCGTGCCGTGGCCGCAGGTCCACGAAAACGTTGCGGTCAGCACGAGGCAGCTGACGCCCTCGATCGAGGAAGCCGCGGCCGAGCTAAACGACCGGTACGAAGGCGAGGCTCGCGTTCTGGTCAGACCGTCGGGTACAGAGAATCTCGTTCGGGTTCTCTCCGAGGCCAAGAACCCCGCACTGGCGGAGGATCTCTCCGCTAGACTCGCCCGGTTGGTCGAGCAAGAACTCGGCTGAGATGGTTGTCGAGGCGGCGGCTAGGTAGTGCACAAGATCAGCACCAGTCACGAAGCCCGTCCATCAGTCGCGATACGCGTTTGAGGAGAAAGCCGCGACGCTCGACAATGAGGGAGGAGAATTAGGCGACTTGTGTGGCATCATCGGATACGTTGGGTTGCGCGCTGCGCAACCTCTGCTCCTCCAGGGGCTCGAGCGGCTCGAGTATCGGGGGTATGACTCCGCGGGCATCTGCCTCGTGGGTGACGGTGCGCTGCAGGTCACGCGGGCGGTCGGGAACCTCTCCAACCTGAAGGCGGAGCTCGATACGAGCGTCGTCTCGCGAATCGCGATTGGGATCGGCCATACGCGGTGGGCGACCCACGGCACCGTGTGCGTTGAGAACGCTCATCCGCTCGTCGGTTCGCCCGAGTCAGACATAGCCGTCGTCCTCAACGGCATCGTCGAGAACTACCGCGAGCTCCGAGCGAGCCTCATCGACGACGGTCACGTCCTGACCTCCGAGACGGACGCCGAGTGCGTCGTGCACCTCATCGAACGCCACTACGAGGGTGACCTCGTCGAGGCCGTGCGAGCCGCCTACAACGAGCTCGAGGGCCACTACGCCTTCGTCGTCGTCCATCGTGACCACCCCGAGATGCTCGTCGGCGCCCGCCGCCAGTGCCCGCTCGTGGTGGGGTTGGGGGAGGGGGAGGCATTCCTCTCGTCCTCGATCGCAGCCTTCCTCAGCGAG
>JAUVPB010000216.1 GCA_030598925.1 Actinomycetes bacterium | reverse complement strand
GAGGACCTCCCCGTGGGCGTCGTCACTGCGATCGCGGGTCAGAGTCGGGGATTCGTCGACTTCATCGGCAGCGCAGGCCATGCGGGCAACACGCCGCACCACTTGAGGAAGGACGCACTGCTGGCTGCCGCGGAGTTCACGCTCGCGGTCGCCGGCGCGATGCAGGAGACGCCCGGCCTCGTGGCGACCGTTGGCAAGATCGACAACGAACCGAACGTCGGCAACGTCATTCCCGGGCTGACGTCGGTCAGCTACGACGTGCGGCATCAGGACGATGGCGTGAAGGAGCAATCGGTCAGGGACCTGCAAGAGCAGGCGCAGCAGATCGTGAAGCGCCGTGGACTCGGACTCGAGTGGCGGCACCTGCAGGACCACGTGGCGGTGCCGATGCATCCTCGCTGGCGTGAGGCGTTGCTGCACGCCGTCGAGAGCGCGGGGGTTCGACCCTTCGAGCTCCCGAGCGGCGCGGGCCACGATGCCGTCTCCCTGGCCCACGTCTGCGATGTCGGCATGATCTTCTGCCGCTGTCGAGACGGTGTGAGCCACCATCCCCACGAGTTCGTGCGCGACGACGACGTCGCGGCGGTTATTGACGTACTCGAGCAGCTGCTGTTGAGCCCCGACCTGACGGCGATGACCGATGGCTGAGTTCGATCTCGTCGTCCGCGGCGGTCAGGTCGTGCTGAAGGAGGGTGTCTCGCCGATCGACATTGGCGTCGTCGACGGCCTCATCGCAGCGATCGGGCCGGAGCTCGCCGGCGGAGCTAGAGAGGTACCGGCCGGCGGGCTGCACGTGTTTCCGGGTGGCGTCGATCCGCACGTCCACTTCGACGATCCAGGGAGGACGCACTGGGAGGGTGTCGAGTCGGGCAGCCGATCTCTGCTCGCAGGTGGGCTGACCACGTACGTGGACATGCCGCTCAACAACAGTCCGGTCACAACCGACAGCGCGAGCTTCAGCGAGAAGCTCGACGCGATCCGCAGCATCTCTCACACCGACTTCGCTCTCTGGGGCGGCCTGGTGGCGGGCAACGTCGACAGGCTCGCCGAGCAGCACGAGCTCGGTGCGTGCGGCTTCAAGGCCTTCATGTGCTTTTCGGCCATCGACGAGTTTCCGCAGGTCGATGACCTGAGCCTCTACGAAGGGATGCAGACGATCGCTGCGCTGGACTCGATCCTGCTTCTGCACGCCGAGAACGCGGACATCGTGGGTGGCCTCGGCGCGAGAGCGAAGGCGCAGGGTCGTACGGAGCCGCGCGACTTCATGGCGTCGAGACCGCCCATCTCTGAGCTCGAGGCCGTCTCGCGTGCGATCCTGTTCGCAGCCGAGACCGGTTGCGCGACGCATCTGGTTCATCTGTCAGTCGCTCGAGCGGTCGTGATGGTCGCCGAGGCTCAGACGCGTGGGGTGCCGGTGAGTTGCGAGACCTGTCCGCACTTCCTCCTCTTCAGCGAGGAGGACATGGAGCGAATCGGTCTACCGCTCAAGTCCGCGCCCCCGGTCCGCGCTGCCTCCGAGCGAGAGGCGCTCTGGGCCCTGATCGGCGACCGGACGCTTCGGATGGTGACGTCCGATCACTCCCCGGGCCACCCGGACGTCAAGCAGAGCGGATTCTGGGATTCCTGGGGCGGTGTCTCCGGCGCCCAGTCGACCCTGCAGCTGCTGTTCGAGGAAGGGCACGGCAATCGGGGGCTGCCACTCCAGATGATCTCTGAACTCGCGGGACGATCGGCCGCGCGGCGGTTCCGGCTTGCGGGAAAGGGAGAGGTCGCCGTCGGCGCGGACGCCGACCTTGCCCTCGTCGACCTCTCGTGGCGGGGCGAGCTGACGTTGGAGCAGCTTCACTACCGCCACCAGTACAGCTGCTACGCGGGTCTGCCGATTCGCGGGCGTGTCGAGCACACGCTGCTGCGCGGCCAGACGGTGTACGAGAACGGTGTGTTCGCGCACGTCCCGCTCGGCCAGTTCATGAGGCCGTCCGGACCACGAAGCCCTATCTAGAGGAGGATCTGCCCGGAATGAGCGATCTCGTTGAAATCAAGGCCGGACCCCATGCCTTCGTCGGCAAGCTGGAAACCGAGAAGGCGCCCAGAACCTGTGAGCACTTCCGCGGGATGCTCCCGTACGAGAGCAAGATCCTTCAGGCGCGCTGGAGCGGCTTCGCCGCGTGGGTGCCGATGGGGTTCGAGCAGACGCTTGACCTACCGCCCGAGAACGCGACGACCGTGCCACAGGCCGGCGAGGTCCTCATCTATCCGGGTGGCGTGAGCGAGGTCGAGATCCTGTTCCCGTACGGAGCGACATACTTCGCGAGCGTCGCTGGACCGCTAGCCGGCAACCACTTCCTCACGATCATCGAGGGAACCGAGCAGTTCCACGATCTCGGGCAGCTCGTGCAGTGGCACGGAGCCCAGGACGTCTCGTTCTCCGTGCGCTGAGCGTGCGCCAGTCCCGGCGGGCCCCAGGCTGCGTCTACATCAGGCCCGGATCGCGCCGAGGACGGAGTTCATGACCTCTGCGTAGCGCTGGTACGAGAGCCACCAGTTCGCGGTGACGAGCGCGACAACGAGCTCGTGGTCCGGATCGACCCAGAGCGCGGTGCCCGAGGCGCCATAGTGAAAGATCGTGCGCGGGCTCTGGAAATTCCCTGGGCCACGCCGTTCCCAGCCCAGGCTCCACTCGACCGGGCGACCCAGGTTCCAGCCGGTCGCATGACGCTCACGCAGACGTTCGCGCACGGGCAGCGAGAGCAGCGACTCTGCTTCTGGCGTTCCGTCGAGAAACGCCTGACCGAACCGCACGAGATCGGGCGCGGTCGACACCAGTCCGCCGGCCGGGTACCCGGCGCGCCGCACCTGCTCGGGCAGGTGACCATCCCAGTCGCCCTCCGTCCGGGCGTCGACGTACCGATCGACCGGCAGCGCGTCGAGTTCGTACCGGGTGTCGTCGAGTCCCAGCGGCTCCGCGATGCGTGCGACCAAAGCATCTGTGTAGCGCGTGCCGGTGAGCCGGTTCACGAGCTCTGCCATCACCCAGAAGCCAGGGCTCCCGTACGCCCAGCCCTCTCCCGGCTCGAACGCGAGCCCGGCTCCCAGAGCCGCGGCGATGAAGTCGTCGGCCGTGCGGCTCGAGGTCGGGCCCTCCACGAGGTTGGCGGTGTCGCTCAGACCGCTCGTGTGCGTTAGCAGGTGCATCGTTGTTACGGCGCCCTTGCCGTGCGCCGCGAATTCCGGGAGGTAGGCGGCGACCGGCGCGTCGAGATCCAGCAGCCCCTCATCGGCGAGCAGCAGCACCTGTGTTGCCGTGAATGGCTTGTTGACCGAGGTGAGCAGGAAACGGTGGCTGGGCTCGGCAGGCTCGAGCGAGCCTGCCACGGACACCTGCCCGCTGGTCGAGAACCACGCGTTGCCTGCTGCGTCGCCCACGCCGAGCACGGCACCGGCGATCACGCCGGAGTCGACCAGTCGCTCCAGGTTGTGCTCAACGAGCGCAAGGCGGACCGGGTCGAGTCGGGGGAGGCTCACGGTTCTCCTTTCTGGCTAGGCGCGGTTCTGCGGGGCGCGGACCCTAGCCGCCCAGCGTCGCTGTAGGCGACTTCGTGCGGGTCGGCTGGCAGTTCGGGCGCGAGCACGGTACGTTCGTCTCGCACATCGTCGGCGATCGGCCGCTCCACTCGGAAGCCCGGCCGCGTACGTCGGGAGGAACGCGATGCATCTCAGCCCAAAGGAACACGATCGACTACTCCTCTTTCTCGCGGCGGAGCTCGCTCGGCGCCGCCGAGCGCGAGGTCTGAAGCTGAACTACCCCGAAGCTCGAGCGCTGATCGCAGACGAGATCTGTGAGGGGGCGCGCGATGGCAGGAGCGTGGCCGAGCTGATGGGATTCGGCGCAGGCATTCTCACGAGCGACGACGTACAGCCTGGCGTCGCGAAGCTCATGGGAACGCTGCAGGTCGAGGCGATGTTCCCTGACGGCCAGAAGCTCGTGACGATCCATGATCCGATCGCGCAGGGTGTCGACGCGGTCGACGGCGTCGAGCCCGGGGAGTTGCAGTTGGCGGCGGGCGACGTCGTGATCAACGAAGGGCGCGAAACCGCCAGCGTCACCGTCACGAACGTCGGTGACCGACCGGTTCAGGTCGGCTCGCACTACCACTTCTTCGAGGTAAACAGCGAACTCGAGTTCGATCGGGCCGCTAGCTTCGGCATGCGCCTCGATATCCCGGCCGGCACGGCTGTTCGATTCGAGCCGGGCGAAGAGCGCGAGGCCCAACTCGTCGCCTTCGGCGGCGAACGGCGCGTGCACGGGCTGAACCGGCTCACCGAGGGCCCGACCACGCCTGATCGTCTCGATGGGGCGCTTGCGCGAGCGGCAGAGGCGGGCTTCCGTACGACGGGCGGAGGTGACAGCTGATGCCGCGGACGTTGACACGGAGGGAGTACGTCGAGCTCTTCGGCCCCACGGTCGGCGATCGGATCAGGCTCGGCGACACCGAGCTGTGGGCCGAGGTCGAGCAGGACTACCTGGTAGCGGGAGACGAATGCGTCTTCGGTGGCGGTAAAACGCTCCGCGACGGTCTCGGGGTGCAGGGCGCGAAGACGATCGACGACGGCGCGCTCGACTTCGTGATCTCGAACGTCGTGCTGATCGACGCGGCCGAGGGAATCGTCAAGTGCGACATCGGCATCAAGGACGGGCGCATCGCGGGCATCGGCAAGGCAGGCAACCCGGACATCATGGATGGCGTCCACCCGGATCTGG
>JAUVPB010000169.1 GCA_030598925.1 Actinomycetes bacterium | reverse complement strand
GGCTCCAGCACGTCGCGTAGCGCTTCCGGCGCAAGCTCGACGATCCTCGGCTCGCTAGAGTGCGCCTGGGAGCAGGGATAACTGAGAGGAGTCTCACATGGCCGGGAAGAAGCGCCCGAAGTCGGTTGCCAAGACCGAGAAGAAGCCACCCGCGAAGCCGAAGCGACCGAAGAAGACCTCACGCGGCAAGTAACCACCGCGGGGGGAAGGGGTATCGCGTTTGACCGTCCTGGCTGCTCAGGGCCGTACAGTCGTCTGTCCGGTGTGGAAGCGGGAACGGTCAAGCAGAACAAGTCGCTGAAGCGGTTCAATGAGGCCGCACGCAGTCGCCACCCATGTGGCTCCACCACATAGAGGGCCACGGGAGAGCCCGAGACGGGGGCCCCGAACCGCCGATCGGCGCGAGGGGGTACGGGGGGTACTAGCCCGTCCTCTCTGGAAGTTCCTTCGCGAGCGCCAGGCGCTCCCGCATGGCAGCGAGCTCAGCCGCCAGCTGCTCGTCGCTCATCGCTTGGAGCTCCTCCCTGCGGCCCGCACGCACACCGAGTTGTTGCGCGGTCTTCCCGTACGCCTGATCCACCAAGTCCCAGTAGAGCCTGACGGCCTTCTCTCCGTTGCCCTCCGCCAAAGCTTCGTCAAGGTTGTCTGCCGCGCGGGTTCCCCCAATGCTTGCCTCGCCTCACCGGCGAGCCAAGCCCCCTTTTGGGAGACCTGCGACACCCGGTCGAGCTAGTGACAGGCCGCTGGCGCGGTCGTAGCCTTCTCCTCGATTGTCGCAACTGGGTATCCCGTGTGCGAAAGAGAAGCCCGCCATTCGGCGGGCTTCTCTCGTTCCACGCACCCTGACCTACGCTGAGACACCTCATTGCACGTGGGAGGTTCACCAGAACCACTGGCGGCGCGCCGATTGTCACCCGTTCGTGGTGTTTCCCGCGCCCGTTTCCCGTTACGTCCCTGCAAAGGGACCGACCCAGGCCCCTCGTTCGAGGGCTCACGTCGTGAGTGCTGGGCGCCGAAGGCGACGATGGAATGGCGATGCCGCATGCGGAACTCGAGCATGAACTCGAGCACCTGAAGCTCGGAACGAGCGTGCTGGGCTACGACCGCAAGGCCGTCGACATGTTGCTTGAGCGGCTCGCGCCCAACTACGAGGAGCTCTGGATCGAGCTCGCCGGCCTCGAGGCCCTGCGCAACGAGCTCCGTGCGACGCGACTCGAGCGCGACGAGCTCCGACTCCGGGTCGCCGAGCTCCAGAGCGGCTCTAGCACGTCGCGCGAGCTCGCGGCGCTCGTCCGCAACACGATCACCTCCGCGCAGCATGGCGCAAACGAGATCCGCGCTGACGCACGCCGCGAGGCGGGCGCACTCCGATCGCCGGCGCGGCGGGAGCCGACAAGAGCGCCCGATGGCGGGCGTACGGGCGTACGCCCGATGGAGGTTCCCGGGCAGCCCGTCGCGCGTTCCCGCCGGCAGGAAGTCGAGCACGCCCAGTTGGACGCCGCGTGCCGCCGACTCACCGAGGAGCTGGAGCGACTGCGAGTGTATCTCTACCCTCCGTCCGGCCCCGCCGAGACGTCCGAGCCTCCCCTGGCGAGGCTTGCGAACCAGATCGGCGACGCGCAACACGTCGGCTAGCACGCCGGGTTCGAGCCGCCAGCGCCTCGGCTAGGGCTGCAGCGACAGGATGCTCCACACCGACTGGTCCTCCTGACCGAGGCGCCAGAGACCCACGCCGAGCCCCCGCTCGCGCGCGACGGCCAGCCGCGCCTCGACGCTGATCGCGTTCGCGTACCAGACGCTGTGCGGCTGTCCGTTGCTGTCGGTGTACGTGAAGAAGGGCTCCTTCGCTCCGGCATGCCATTGTTCGGAGGCGCTCACGGCACCGCGTAACGCCACGATGCTGTCGTAGTCGAAGGCGGACGCCGTGCCTCCTTCAGGCCAGTCAAACCCGTAAAGGTTGGTGCCGAGGATGAAGCGCTCCGAGTTTGGCAGCGTCTTTACGTAGTCGGCGATGTCGGTGACCCAGCGCACGTCCGAGATCGGCCCGGAGGGACCGGTTGCCCAGTGGAGATCCCACGAGAGCACGAAGAGGCGGTCGGCCCGGGTTGCGAGCGCCGGGTAGTCGTAGAAGCCCGAGCGGCCAGTGAACGTCTCTCGGGTTTTGGCGGAGACGTTGATCGTCAGCGTCGCGCCCTGGGCGTGCAGCACGTTGGCAAGCTCGTCGACGAACGCCGTGTAGTCGTCGCGCAGGGTGTGGGAGCCGGCCTCGACATCGAGGTTAGCGCCGTCGTAGCCGTGCCTGGCGACGATGCCCGCGATTGCCGAGACGAGTGCGGAGCGCCTGGTCGGGTTGGGCAGGATCTGGGCCTGTGTCACGGGGTCCTGTGTGTTGAAGCGCGGCTCGATGTGCACGCCGCGCAGGCGTGCCCAGTTCGTGATCAGCGGATCGTCCTCGCCGCGAATCGTGCCGTTGCGGTTGATGTCGAAGTACGTCGGGGAGACGGTCTCGATCTGTTGGTAGTGCGTCTGGAAATCGTGGAAGCTGCTGTCTGTCGATGCGAGGAGGTAGGCGTAGGCTGGCCCCGTTGCGGGAATCGGAAGGGCCGTCGTGACTGTGAGCGGCGGCGAGGCGTCGGAGAAGTGCCGTGCCCGGTCTCGCACGACGACGGTGAAGGTGTACTGGGTCGCAGGCGAAAGGTTCTTTGCGACGTAGCCGTTCGAGACCGGCATACCGAGTAGGGTGCCGTCCCGGTAGACGGCGTAGCCGACGACCTCGCCGTCTGAGTCCGTTCCCTTCGCCCAACTCAGGGCGACCGTCGTGTCCGTGACGGCGGTCACCGCCGGGGTCGCAACCGCGTCCGGGGGTAGCACGTCGCTGCATGGCCGTGTGCGGGCCCTCGCTCGAGGCGATGCAGCGGACACGTTTCCCACGCGATCGACGGCCTTCACGCGAAACGTGTAAACCGTCCCGCACTGGAGCTTGCGCACGACGACCGTTCGCCGTTTGCGGCTCACTCGTGTGCCGCGTGGGTTCGCGACACGCTTGCCGTTAGCAAAGACGCGGTAGCGTTTGATGCCCGAGCGATCGATGGCGCGCCTGAACGCGAGCTTGACCCTGAACTCGCCCTGCTTGACCACGCGTAGCTTAAGTGGCCGCACGGGCGGAATGATGTCGCGACTTGGACGCAGTCGAAACTGTCGATTGTCTGACCAGCGCGACTCGATCTGGGGGCCGACGCTTCGCACCTTCCAGTGCCAACGGCCTGGATCGAGCGAAAGCCGCGTGCCCGGCCGCTTGACTCGAAACGTCTTCATACCGCGCCTGAACTCGCTGTCGCGAGCGATGCGGACGTCGTAGGCGAGGGCGTGGGGCACAGAGCGCCAGCGGAATAGCACCTTGGCGGTCCGCACGACCTTCCCTGCATTCGGTTGCTCGAGGAGCGGACCCTCGGGTCGATCAACGGTAGGAACGCCGGCGGCGGTCGGTGTACTGATCGCAGCCGCGAGCACGGCGACTGCCAATGCCAGCGAGCGGCGCATCATCGTACGCCCTTGACTGCGTGGCCGCGCGCCGGTTCGGCGGCGAGTAGCTCCGACACAGTGACCGTCTGGAAGCCCCGCCCCTCCAGCTCCGCCAGGATTATCGGCAGCGCCTGGACTGTTCGCCAGCGCGCTCCTCCCCCGTCGTGCAGACGCACGATCGTTCCGGGCTTCAAACGGTTGAGCACGCGCTCGGCGATCTCCTCGGGCGCGGCCTCGGACAGGTCACGCGCGTCATGCGACCAGCTCACAAGCGTCAGGTCGTGTTCGCGCGCGACGGGGAGTGCGCGGCGGGTGTCTCCCGGGCGCGGCGGTCGCAGCAGACACGGCTCCAGTGGCACTGCTCCGGCGATGCCGCGGGCTGCCTCCTCCACATCTTCGCGGAGCGACTGCGTGGGTGCGGACCCGGCCTCTGGTGGTGCCATCCCGTGATTGCCGATCTCGCTTCCCTCCATCAGCATGCGCTGCAGCAGCCGCTCCCGCCCGTCGATCTGCGAGCCGAGCACGAAGAACGTCGCGACTGCACGGTTGGCACGCAAGACGTCGAGGATCTGTGGCGTGTAGACGGACGGCCCGTCGTCGAAGGTGAGCGCGACCAGCTCGCGCGTGCTGATGTCCTTGCGGCGCTCGACGACCCCGCGTCGGGCTGGGGCGCAGCTGACACGTGCGGCGGCCTTGGCGAGCTCCGCCGGGCTGAACTCGTATCCAAGAGCCCGCTCCTCGTAGACAGCGTCCGCGAGCGCAGCCGCCGCATCCAGCCGTTCCAGCAACTCGAGCCCCGTCCAGTTCTCGACAGTGAGACGGGAGATGCCGAGCAGATCGTCACCGGGCAACGCGTGGCGCCAGCCGCCTTCCTCGTACTGGTGGAACGCAATTTCGAAATGCTCGGCGAGCGTCTCCAGCAACGCGCCGCGCACGCCGGGACGCGCGTGCAGACCTATGTCGCCGAACGGGTAGGCGAAGGCGAGTGGCTGCACGCCCAGATGCCCCAGGAGTTCTTTCTGGTTGCGCCCGAGATCATCTTCGACGCGCCCCCGATAGTCGCTCACATCTTCGTCGGACCTCCGGTTGACGAGGGAGGAGAGCCTGATGCCGTCAAGGTCGTGCTCGGCATGCAGGTCGTAGGTGTGGTTGCCGATCTCCCAACGTCCCGAGCTCACGTACTCGCCGAGATCGTCCCACCCGCTGTAGATCAACCCACCCGACTCGGCTCGCTCGCCGATGACGAACATCGTGGCCCTCATGCCGGTGTCTCGCATGATGCGGTCGGCCTGGAGCATCGCGTCGGCACGTCCGTCATCGAACGTGATCAGCACGGGCTTGTCGGGGAGCGCCTGTATGTCGCCAGAGCGCAGGTACGCGGCGAGCTGCCGTGTCGTGATCGCCTCGAAGCCGGCGGCCCGGAGGCTTTGCAGCTGCTCTGCGAAGCGCTCACGCGAAACGACGAAGCGCCCGTCGCCGGTGTCCGTCGTGCCGCGGCCGATGCCGTGATAGACGAGGACCGGGACGCCGTGCGCCCGCTCGTCGGCTCTGCTCTGTGCTGCGAGCGTCGCTGCGTGTGACAGCTGCGGCGTGCTTGGCGCGAAGAGTGCGTAGCGCCCGCGGAGGTAGAGCAGGTGGCCGACGTCGTCCCGGGTGTGGTAGACGACCAGCGGAAACAGTGTCGCCGGCAGCATCGCGAGTCCGACAATGGCCTGGAGCCGCCGCTTCCCTCGCACTGCCCGCTACCCGGCCGTGTCCACGCGAAGCTTCCTGGGCTCGACCGCAATCGTTTCCCCCTCCGCCTGGTGCGTTGATGGCCGCGTGCCCCAGCTCGTGTCACGGAGCGTGAACAGCGCGTAGTAGGTCTGCCACACGAGTAGCCCCATGTACAGGAACACGAAGCTGATCCCGTGGAACCACATCGGGCTCCGCCTGGTGACCGCGTAGTAGAGGGCATACAGAACGGCCACCACGTAGGTGCCCATGACGTAGAACAGTGGGTCGCCCGAGCCAAAGAGCGGCACCAGGAACGAGCGAATCAGCACGAACGGGGCGACCCAAGGGAACACCACGCTCAGAAGCGTCAGCAGCGCGGCCGCCGGATGTTTTCGCCAGATGAAGCGCGACACGTGCAGCGACTCGCGCAGCCAGCTCTTCTTCCAGCGAAGCTGTTGGCGGAGGAACTTCGGCATTTGCTCGGGAACGATCGTGTGCGCCCGGGCTCGCGACTGGTAGACGACTCGCCACTTGCGCAGCACGAAGTTCGTCAGCGCCCTGTCGTCGCCGTACGTGGCCCGACGGCCCAGGAATGTCTGCGCCTCCCACCGCTCGAGCACCTCGATCAGCGCGGTGCGACGGTACGCGGAAAAACAGCCCGAGGCACAGGTGACGGCCCCAAACAGCGACTCCGACCCCTTGATAACACGAAACGCGACGAAGTAGCGAACCTGCTGCATCTTCGTGAGGAGGCTGTTCGTCTTATTCAGGACCTCGGCCGTCCCGACAACCGCACCGACCCTCGGGTCGCTCAGATCCTGAACGATGTAGGCGAGCCCATCGGAGTCGATCACCGAGTCCGAGTCGATGAAGACACACACTTGCCCGCCCGAGCGCCGGATTCCCTCCGCCATCGCCGC